>JBJEOZ010000125.1:0-6722 GCA_051880975.1 Ruminococcus sp. | reverse complement strand
GATCTCTATTATTTTGAAGAAAGTCTGAAAGAAAAGTATTCCGACAGGTTAACTATCTTAAGCGGAGATGTGACAGACAGAGAATCCTTTGACAAATTCCTTGATTTCAATATTGATACTGTTATTAACTGTGCCGCAAATGTAAAGCACTTTTCAAAGGGAACAGACATTGAAGATGTCAATTTGTACGGAACCCTTAATGTAATAGATTTCTGTAAGCAGAAAGACGCTCGTCTTATTCACGTTTCAACTATGAGTGTTGGCGGTATATATGTAGGCGAACAGGGAGAGGTAACTCATCTGAAGGAAAATAAGCTTTATTTCGGACAGCAGACAACATCTAAGTACACCCTTTCAAAATTCCTTGCCGAAAGAGCAATTCTTGAAGAGGTTTCAAAGGGCTTTAATGCAAAAATTATGCGTGTCGGTACACTTTCCGCAAGAAACAGCGACGGCGAGTATCAGATTAACTTTACCACAAACACATTTATGGGCAGATTAAAATCCAATATTATCATCGGAAAATATCCCTATGATATGATAGAAATGCCCTTTGAGCTTTCTCCAATAGATTGTGTGGCAAAAGCAATCCTACTTCTGTCAAAAAGTCCAAAGAACTGTACTGTATTCCACCCATTCAACAATCATATGCTGATGATGGGCGACTTGTATATGGAGATGGATAGAATCGGACTTCATTCACAGGCTGCAGAAACAGAGGAATACGAAAAGGCACTGGAAGAAGCAAAGCAAAATCCCGAAAAGGCAAAAATCCTTTCCAGTATGCTTGCCTACCAGAATATGGCACACGGTCAGAAGATATTTACCGTTGGAAAGAGCAATAAATACACTATGCAGGTGCTTTACAGAATGGGATTCCGCTGGCCTGTAACATCCCTTGACTATATGAAACGCTTTATCAGCGCACTTCGAGGACTTGGTTTCTTCGATTTTAACTGATGAATCGGCAAATAATGACCGCAATTTTGATACAAAGTGTATCCTAATTGCGGTTCATTCAATCCAAGAATTTAGTATATAGCTTAGAACAACAGGAGAAATAAATATGCCTATGTTTATGAAACTGTCACTTATGGCGGCAGTGCCGGTAATATTCTCGGTCCTTATGTATCTGATTGATAAAAAAACAGGATTCAATAAAATTAAATACATATATAAGCAGATTATAATAGGACTTGTCTTTGGCATAATTGCAATCTGCGGTACTGAATTTGGCGTTAATGTTGACGGTGCGAATATTAATATCCGTAATGCATCCCCCCTTTGTGCAGGTCTGATTTTCGGTGCGCCAGCCGGAATTATCTCCGGAGTAATCGGAGGCATAGAGCGTTTTTTTGCAGCATTTTGGGGTGCAGGTGCTTATACGCAGATAGCTTGCTCCATCACCACAGTATTGGCAGGTATTTTAGCCGCTGTAACTCGCAAATTTTTGTTTGATAACAAAAAAACATCTTGGTTTTACGGATTGGTTATTGGATTATTAACTGAGGTATTTGATATGCTGATGATATTCTTAACTAATCTGTCAGATGTGCATACTGCCTTTACCATTGTTCGTGAATGTACATTTCTTATGGTTTCCATAAATGCATTGGCAGTAATGTTTGCCATTTTACTTGTTTCATTTATAGGAAACCATAAAAGACGAGAACGTCACGATATGCGCAGAATATCCCAGACATTCTCCCGTTGGCTGCTTTTATGTGTATCTGTTGCGTTTGTTATAACCATAAGCTTTTCAATGTTTTTGCAGTCCCGACTGGCGCAAAGTGACACATATGAATTATTAAATCTTAATATTGATGATATAAAAGCCGATGTAAGCGATGCGTCAGATGAAAATTTACTGGAATTAACAAAATTGATTGCAAATGATATTAGAGGTCAGGATAATATCTCAAATAAATACCTCAACGGTCTTAAAGAAAAGTATGATGTGTCTGAAATAAATGTAATTGATAAAAGAGGAATTATTACAGTATCAACCTACGATGCCTTTATTAATTACAATATGAACGGCGGTGAGCAATCAAAAGAATTTCTTGTGTTGCTGGACGGCAAGACCAAGGGATTTGTGCAGGAATACGGTCCCACAGCTTATGACCGGAGTATTATGAGGAAATATGCCGGAGTTGCCCTTGACAGCGGTTTTGTTCAGGTTGCTTATGATGCTGAGCGTTTTCAGCGTGATATTGACAAGCAGGTGATTGGTGTTACCCGCAACCGTCATGTGGGGGAAAACGGCTCAATAATAATCGCAAATGAAAAATGGGAAATAGTAAGCGACAGAAATAATAATGAGGGAAAAAATATCGGTATCACCGGAATAAGTATTGATGCTGATAATACAGTGCAGGAGGAATGCTTTACTGCCAAGGTTTACGGACAACAGTGTTATTGTATGTATGTCCTGTCCGAGGGATACTATATTATTGCGGTTATTCCCCAGGAAGATGTAGAGTTTGGAACAGATTTATCAATTTATATAACAGCGTTTATGCTTTTTGTTGTGTTCGGAGCACTTTTTATCCTTGTGTACCTGCTCATTAAAAAGCTTATCGTCAACAACATTCGTAAGATAAATAATTCTCTTGCAGAAATTACAGGTGGAAACCTTGATGTTACGGTTGATGTCCGCAGTAATGAGGAGTTTGCTTCCCTTTCAGATGATATTAATTCAACCGTTGTTACCCTGAAAGGCTATATAGCTGAGGCAGCAGCCCGAATTGACAAAGAGCTTGAATTTGCAAAGACTATTCAGTATTCGGCTTTGCCAAGTGTATTTCCGCCCTATCCCAACAGGACTGAATTTGATATTTACGCAAGTATGACAACGGCTAAAGAGGTGGGCGGTGATTTCTATGATTTTTACCTCCTTGGTGAAAGCAGATTAGCATTTTTAATTGCCGATGTTTCCGGCAAGGGTATCCCGGCGGCAATGTTTATGATGACCTCAAAAACCCTGATAAAAAGCCTTGCAGAGGCAGGAAATGAAATAAACGACATATTTACACTGGCAAATGAAAAGCTTTGTGAAAATAACGATGCCGGAATGTTTGTTACGGCGTGGATGGGAATTCTTGATTTAAAAACCGGACGTATTGACTTTGCAAATGCCGGTCACAATCCACCCCTTATTCGTCGCAAAGACGGTTCTTTTGAGTATCTGAAATGCCCTGCGGGATTTGTTCTCGCCGGACTGGAGGGTATAAAATATGGCAAAAATGAACTCCGGCTTGAACCGGGGGACGAAATTTTCCTATATACCGACGGTGTAACCGAAGCAACAGATGTTCAGGAAAACCCTTATGGCGAGGACAGATTGCTCAGACTCCTGAACGAAAATAAATGTGTTGATTCAAAGGCACGGTGTGAGCTTGTAAAGAGTGATATAGACAGATTTGCAGGAGATGCTCCGCAATTTGACGATATTACTATGCTTAGTCTTAAGTACAATAATAAGATGGAGTAGGAATAAAAATGAAAGAATTAACCATTGATGCAACTGTTGATAATATTGCATCGGTAACTGATTTTGTTGATGAACAGCTTGAAGAATTCGGATGTCCTTTAAAGGCGAAAATGCAGATTGATATTGCTATTGACGAATTGTTCGGAAATATTGCTCATTATGCCTATAAACCCGATGTAGGTCCTGCCACAGTTCGTGTGGAAGTAACTGAAAATCCACTTGCAGTTATTATCACTTTTATTGACCATGGAGTGCAGTATGATCCCCTTTCCGCCGATGAGCCTGACGTAACGCTTTCGGCGGAAGAACGCAGGATTGGCGGTCTTGGGATATATATTGTTAAAAAAAGTATGGATGAAATTACTTATGAATATAAGGACGGACAGAATATACTCAAAATCAAGAAAAACATATAAATATGTTTTACGCAGATTTTATTTCCATATCAACTTTTCCCTTATGCAATATGATTGGAAAGGGAAAAGTCCGTACACTAAAATGCTGAAAAATATTGAATTTGGTTTAAAAATATGTTATACTATTATGTAAAACGAACGGTTTGAATGAAAGAAGGAGATTAGGTGGCAAATTATACAGAAGAGCAATGGAACGCTAAACAGGTTCAGCTTATGGAAAGGTGCTTTAACGGCTTTGCCGATTTAGGACTTCACGGCACCGGTATTCGTACCTTGGCTAAGCATTGCGGATATAACACATCTATGATTTATACATATTTCAAGGATTTGGATGACCTTATCGTAAAGTCCACAGAATACTGTATGAGTAAGGTGGAAGATGAGTTTATGGCGAAAGCCCCCACAGATGTAGATGGCTTGTGGCGGTTTATTGACGAGATACCCTACTGGACGGCAGAAAAGCACGGAAAAAAGTACCGTTTGATGTATCAGGTCTATACCCACCCGAAATACAGAGAATACGGTCAGAAATTCTTTAAAGGTGTAGATGAACGATATACAGAATACGCAAAGAGCTTAGAGGGCAAGCTGGGGATTCCCTACGAAAAGCTGACACCGCTTATTTTCATTTTAGTCAGAGCCTGCGTACATTACGCACTGTTTGAGGATGAGTTCTATATGAAATCCCAGATAGAAGTGCTGAAGGAAACCCTTGAAATCTTTATTATGAAATACAACCCGAAAGCAAGGTCGGGTGATATTACAGAATAAGCTAAGGAAGGGATGATTAAATAAGATTATTGCATTGATAACATAATTGATTATATTACTTAAGGAGTATTAACCAATGGTATTTTACCAAACCTATAAGGAGGAAGCTATATGAATAAGGTAAAGAAACGTATTTTGATAGTTTTATTGGGGATTTTGGGGGTTGTTGTATTAGCCGTTGTTGCGTTTGTGGTGCTGTATTTCACCAGGTTCCAGACCATCGGCAGTATTGAACAGCTTACAGATTACAAGGATGGATACAATCTCTATCGTATGGATGTGAAATACGATTACGATATTGACGATATTATCGACTACGGCATTAAGGACGATCAGACGATGATTGACGCAATTTTGAAAGAGGCGTTGCCAATGCTCCCTGTGAGTATCAAAGCACCAAATTTCGGCTGTACGGCATTTTCCCTCACCGATAAGGACGGCGATGCTCATATGGGACGAAATTACGATTTTAGTAAAGATACATCTGCCATGTTGGTTTACTGTGAACCGGAGGACGGATATAAATCTGTTGGCTTTGCCGCACTTGACAATGTTGGGGCAAATGTGCCTGATGAGAGCATCAAAAAGAAGATGGCAAGCCTGACTGCACCTTTTGTATGTCTTGACGGTATGAACGAGAAGGGTGTGTCTATCGCTGTGTTGATACTTGATAGTGATCCTGTACGTCAAAACACAGGCAAGCCTGTCATTGCAACTACTCTTGCAATACGTCTTGTTCTTGACAAAGCGGCAACCACAGAGGAAGCAGTGGAGCTTTTGCGTAACTATGATATGTTCGCATCAGCCGGCAGAGATTACCATTTCTACATAACCGACGCATCAGGGGATGGCAGAGTAATAGAGTATGACATTAACGGCGAACCAAGAGAGCTTGTAGATACTCCGTCAGAGGCGGTTACTAATTTCTTCATTCGTTATAAGGATAAGGTGCGTCCAAATCAGAAAAACGGCATCTACGGTCACGGCAGAGAACGCTATGACGCCGTACTGAAGGTGCTGAAGGACGAAAAGGGCAATTACACCGACGATACCGTATGGAACGGAATGAAATCAGCAGCACAAGAGCCCGACGATGACATCACAAGCAACACCCAGTGGTCTATTGCATACAACAATACCGACCTTACCGCCGATGTAGTCATCCGCCGCAACTGGGATGACATAACACGTTGCGACCTGAAAAACAAGGGGACGACACCGTTAAAATGAGTAATACCCGGTGTTTACGGCAAAAAGAAAAGTATTCTGCAAAGTGAAACAAAATGTATCATAAAACTATACTTTGATTTTACTTATGCTTACGCATAAAATTAATGAATACACATAAAATATATTGAGTATTAGTGTCGTGCTTGACAAGTGCAGATTCTATCTGTATAATAATACTCAGTGATCGTGTTGCAGAAGCTTGAGAGGCCTGCAACCTTGGGAGTTTCTGCGGAAACTCCCATTCTTATATTTTGGAGATTTTTATGGCTCAGGCATTTTTAGACTATGACGGACAAGTTGATAAATTGATTAATGAAAAAGAATTAATTGTTGATGATAGAGAGTATGCAATAAGTATGCTGACTCAAATCAGTTATTTTTCTCTAATCGGTGGGTATAAGAATATATTTATAAATCCGACGATGAACAAATATAAGCGAGGCGTGAGATTTGAAGATATTGTGTCTTTGTACAGCTTTGATGAAGAATTACGCTCGTTGCTTATGAAGTATATTCTTAAATTTGAAAGAAAACTGCATTCTGTCATATCTTATCATTTTACCGAAACATATGGAGAAAAGCAAAGCTTCTATTTGGATGTCAACAGCTATGATTGTATTCCCGCAAAAATCCGTGGTATAATCAGTCTTGTATCAAGGCTTGATAAGTTGGCAACACAAAAGTCTGATTATGAGTATATAAATTATCACAGAAAAAAATATTCAAATATACCGTTGTGGGTGTTAATTAACGCATTAACATTAGGTCCTATTTCAAAGTTTTATCAATTTTCAAAGCCTTCACTTCAAACG
>JBJEOZ010000124.1:0-1519 GCA_051880975.1 Ruminococcus sp. | reverse complement strand
ATTGACTTTATGGCAATGAACGGTATCAATATGCCCCTTGCGGTAGTCGGCACAGAGGCTGTTTGGTATGAAGCCTTGCTGCAATTCGGTTTTACCAAGGAGGAAGCGTTAAATTCCATTTCGGGACCTGCCTTTTGGGCTTGGCAGTTGATGACAAATATTGAAGGCTATCTTCCCCCAAACAACGAAAAGTATGTTTATGAACGCTTAGAGCTTGGACGAAAAATTTTAAATAGATACATAGAGTTTGGTATGTACCCCATTCAGCAGGGATTTTCGGGGCATATTCCCGTATTGCTGAAAAAGAAATTTCCAAAGGCAAAAATTCTTATGCAAAGAGGCTGGTGCGGTTATCCTAAAACGGCACAGCTTGACCCTCTTGATTCGTTGTTCCAAAGATTCGGAACGGTTTATCTGCAGACTATGGACCGGCTTTTTGGAAATCATCATTTTATCGCCTGTGACCCTTTTCACGAAGGCACTCCGCCTAAAAAGACCGTTAAATACCTTAATGAAGTGGGCAGAGCAATCAACAATCTTTATGAAAGCTTTGACAGGGATTCCATTTGGGTTATGCAGGCTTGGACAATGCGTGAGGGTATTGTACGTGCCGTGCCTAAAGACAGACTGCTGATTTTGGATTTAAACAGTGAAAAGACGCCAAATACAGATAACTGTTGGGGTTATCCTGTTGTATCCGGTATGCTCCACGATTTCGGCGGTAAAAATTCCATGCAGGGAAAACTGAAAAGGCACAGCGAAAACATCTATAAAACACTAAAGGAAAGCGGCGCAAATGTTGTGGGCACCGGTATGTTTATGGAGGGTATTGAACAAAATCCCGTTGTCTATGATTTACAGTTTGAACTGCTGACTGCGTCAGATGTGATTGACCTTAACAAGTGGATTGATAATTATATCCTTCGCCGTTACGGAAAATATGATGAAAGATTGAAAAAAGCTTGGGATATTCTTCTTAATACCTGCTACAAAAGCCACGGATATGAGGAAAATGAGGTAGGCTCTGCCGTTGCGGCAAGACCGCAAATGATACCGGTTAAAACAGGACCCTGTTGTATTGTCAAGCCTTATTACGATACTAAAAAATTTGAAAAAGCAGTTGAAATATTTTTATCGGCAAGCAGTAATTTTGAAATCTCCGACGCATATCAGTATGACCTGTGCGACCTAATAAGACAGGCAATGAGCAATCGTTTTTATAACAGACAGCTTGATTTTGCAAAAGCCTATAAGAAAAAGGATATTTCATCAGCCAAAAGAATCGCCAAGGAGCAACTTGAGCTTCTTGAGGATATGGATAGGCTGTTATCTCACAGAAAGGAATTTTGTTTTTCTCGCTGGATAAACGATGCTCACAACCTTGCCACCGATGAGCAGGAAAGAAGATATTTTGACCTTAATGCAAGAACCTTGCTCACCCAATGGGGAGATATTAACAGTACGACCTATGCTCTTTACGATTATGCTTGGCGTGAATGGAGCGGTCTAATTGGAGAAT
>JBJEOZ010000123.1:0-6941 GCA_051880975.1 Ruminococcus sp. | reverse complement strand
CAGCTTATAGCCGATAAGTCTGTCAAGTATTCTTCTTGCCTGCTGTGCGTTTACTAAATCTATATCAATGGAACGTGGATGCTCCATTCCGTTCTTAACACCTGTTTTTGTGATTTCGTTAAATTCAACACGATTCTTGTCATCTAAATTGAGTCCTAAAATATATGCAAGATGCCAAGAAATTGCCTCTCCCTCACGGTCGGGGTCGGTTGCCAGAAAAATTTCATCACTTTTATCAGCCATTGACTTTAGCTCGTCAACAAGCTTTTCTTTTCCCTTTATAATAGAATATTTTGGGGCGTAATTATTCTTTATGTCAACAGCCAAACGAGCCTTTGGCAAATCACGCACATGACCCATTGAGGCAACAACCTCAAAATCCTTACCCAAATATTTTTTTATTGTTTTAGCCTTAGCAGGTGACTCCACTATTACTAATTTTGACATATTTACTCTATCCTCCGATAGTTACTTTATTTTATATTGTCTTCCCTTTAGGGAAACAATCAGATTTTTCATTTCTAAATTTGTGAGAATACCCGAAACCTTGAAAACCGGCAAACCGCTTTTCTCGGCTACATCATCAATGTGCATCGGGGTATTTCCCAAGGTGTGATATACAAGACTGGTTTTTTCATCCAGTTCTACATCGAACCTATGACCTGTTATAAATTCTTTTTCTTCTTTTTCCTTTGATTTTTTCGCAGGGATTTTAAGTATTTTCCCGTCGGGAATATCATACTCGTCATCCTCATACACTTCTAAATCATTATATTCATTAAAGTATTTTAGAATGTCCAAATATGTTGTTACGGGAACAGCACCGTCCTTAATAAGCTCGTTTGAACCCATTGAGTGAATACTGTTTATGTTAGCCATAACGGCAAATACAGCCTTTCCTTGGTCGTTTGCGTATTTTGAAGTTATTAATGAACCGCTTTTCTTGCCTGCCTCAACCACAAGCAGACCCTTTGAAAGAGCCGAAATAATGCGGTTTCTTGCCACAAAATGATGAGGTAAAGCCTCTGTGCCGGGAGGATACTCGGTGATAAGACAACCTCTTGCGGTGATAGCCTTTCTCATAGGTTCATTTTGTACAAGATAGGGATAGTTTATTCCACAACCCAAAACACAAATGGTTATTGCGTCGGCATTAAGTGCCCCTGTATGGGCTGAGCTGTCAATACCCAAAGCACCTCCGCTTACAATGGTTACCTTCTTTTTAGCAAGATTATAGGAAATGCTGTAAGCAACCTTTTTGCCGTAGGAGGATGCGTGTCGTGTACCTACAATGCCTATTGTAAGCAAATTGTCCACCCTTGGAAGATAACCGGAAACATAGATTACAGCAGGTGGATTGTCGATATCCCTTAGGCACTGTGGGTACCTCTCATCATCAATGGGATAAATTTGATAGCCAAGGTCATTACATTCCCTAATAATTTCATCTGCCTTTTCAATAGGGGTTGAGTGCATTTTGTCAATTTCTTTATCGGAAAAAATCCCGAGAAACTTCCACTCAAAATCACCGCCATTGTAAAGTGAAGACATATCGGTGTAAATCCCAAGGTCATAAATCTTTTTGATTTTCATACTGCCGTATCCAAGGCACAGGCTAAGCCATATATAATAACGAGTGTTATTCATCTTTAGACATTTCCCACATAATAATACTTGCGGCAACACCTGCGTTGAGAGAATCAATCTTCCCCGACATAGGAACAATAACCTGATGATTGCAGGTGTTAATTGTTGGTTTGCTAAGTCCGTTTGCCTCGTTGCCGATTGCAACAAGGGAATTGTGAGGGAAAGAAAAATCTCCAAGATGTTGTGCATCACTTGTTAGGCAAGCTGCAAAGGATTTGCCAAAGCGGTTAAACTCGTTTGCTATGAAGCTTGAGGCAGAATCAATTATATAGAAAGGAACTCTGAAAATTGCCCCCATACTTCCCCTTACTACCTTTGGGCTGTAAACATCACAGGAGTCTGATGTAATAAACACTCCTCTTATATTAAATGCATCGGCAGACCTTAAAACAGTTGAAATATTCTCGGGATTTTGGACATTCTCAAGAAGTATATACTTGCCATCATAATCAATTTTATCAATATCAATGTTTTTGTCAAGTGTTTTCATCACCATAAGCACACCCTGAGGTGATTTTGTGTCGGACAAAACATTAAATAGGCTGTTTGGCACAACAATAGATTCCTCTGTCGCATCCTCAAGTCTTTTGCACAGCTCCATATTCCTTGTGTAAAAGCTTTCGGAGCAAACAAAAATATCTGCCCTTCTGTCGGAAATTAAAACATCCTGGCAGATCCTTAAGCCCTCTGCAACGAACTGATTATTTTTTATTCTGTATTTTTTTTGCTTAACAAGCTTATGTATATGCTTAACAACAGAATTATCCCTGCTATTTACAAATTTCATCTTTTTACCCTCAACTGTTCCTCATAAAGTAAAAGCGTTTGAGTAAAACCCAAACGCATAGTACTTAAGCTTTTGTTACTTTTTCAACAAGGCTTGCAAAAGAAGCAGGGTCAGAAATAGCAATCTCAGAAAGCATCTTTCTGTTAAGGTCAATACCTGCCTTCTTAAGGCCGTTCATAAATGTGCTGTAATTTGTACCGTTAGCCTTGCAAGCTGCAGAAATTCTTGTGATCCAGAGTCTTCTGAAATCTCTCTTCTTCTGCTTACGACCGATATATGCATAGTTACCGGACTTCATTACCTGCTGTTTAGCCATTTTAAAGTGCTTACTCTTAGCACCATAGTAACCCTTAGCCAGCTTTAAAGTTTTGTTTCTTCTTTTGCGAGTCATCATCGCGCCTTTTACACGTGCCATTTATATCTTACCTCCGTTATTCGCTAAGTTAAAATTTTTGTTTGATTGATTATTTGTAAGGAATCAATCTCTTAATTTGAGCTGTATTTGTCTTGTCAGCTACACAGGTCTGTCTTAGACCTCTCTTACGCTTAGTGTTCTTTTTGTTCAAGATATGCTGTTTGTTAGCGTGAGCACGGATAACCTTGCCGTTCTTAGAAAGCTTAAATCTCTTTTTTGCACCGCTATGTGTCTTAATCTTTCCCATTATGAAAATCCTCCTTAAAAATTACTTATTTGTCTTAGGGGCAAGAAACATTAACATATTTCTTCCCTCCAGCTTTGCAGGTTTCTCCACAACAGCAACTTCTTCGCAAGCATCGGCAAATCTCTTCATAGTGTTGTAACCCTGTTCAGGATGACCCATTTCTCTGCCTCTGAAACGAATAGAAACCTTAACCTTATCGCCTTTTTTAATAAACTTAAGAGCGTTGTTAAGCTTGGTGTTGAAATCGTGTACATCAATGTTTAAAGAAAGTCTTACTTCCTTAATGTCGATTGTACGCTGGTTTTTCTTATTCTCTTTCTCTCTCTTAGCTTGTTCAAAACGATATTTACCATAGTCCATAACCTTGCACACAGGTGGTTTTGCCTGTGGAGCAATCTTAACTAAGTCAAGGTTACTCTCTACTGCAATATTAAAAGCCTTTTCGGAAGACATAATGCCAAGCTGTTCACCGTCGGCACCGATAAGCCTTACTTCCTTGTCACGAACTTCCTCGTTAATTTGTAGTTTCTTGTTGCTGATTTTCGATTCCCCCCAAAAGAAATTAAAAAGAAATAATAAAAGCGGACAGAAAACTCCGTCCGCTACAATACAAAAATGCTACAAGAAACTAACCTTGCAAATAAGTATTGACCCACGCAGACGGCACCCCGTAGGTGAAAGCATAACTGCCTTTCTTTCTTTTACTCGACTATTATATATGAGTGCATTTATTTTGTCAAGTATTTTTTTGACATTTATATTTATTTTTGATAAAATAATACCAGTAAATTTACAGAGGAAAACAATATGAACACTTATTATAGAGATGACTTGGAAAGAATAAGTCAGATAAATCAAAATAACAGAAAAAAATATGAAAAAAGGTTAATACGAAAATCCTGCAACAAGATAGGCTTTTTGCTCTTTATCACCACTGTTGTAATGAACGATCTTGATATGCTTTTATCCTTATTTCTTATGTTCACAGGCAATGTGGACATTACAGGAAAAACAGGCGTCGGCGGAATATCATACTCTGTGTATTACCTTTTAAACGGTATTTTGGAATTTACGGGATTTTTTATTATACCAATTATTTTCTGCCTAATATTCAAATTCAAGCTGACGGATGCTCTTCCGGTGAGAGGTGAAAGAAAATACAATATCCCCCTCCTTGTAATAGGCGGATATGCAATTTGTACTATATCCAACTACGCTGTTTCACTGCTTAGCAGTAATTTAAGTCTGTTTGGACTTGAAAATAAATCAGGCTTAGTTACACAGGCAAAGACACCAAAGGAACAAATAATCTACTTTATATGTATTGCAATTATCCCTGCAATTACCGAGGAAATCGCATTTAGAGGTATTGTACTGAATTTTCTAAGACAATATGGTGACGGTTTTGCAATACTTGTTTCATCAATGCTTTTCGGTATTATTCACGGAAATTTTGTTCAGATACCTTTTGCCTTTATTGTTGGTCTTGTATGTGCTGTACTTGTTGTAAAGACAAATTCCATTATACCGTCAATACTGCTCCATCTACTAAATAACGGAACATCAGTTTTGTTAGACTGCATCAAAGAATACACATCAGAAGGAGTTTACGATTTTGTTTCAACAATGATTGTTATGACACTTACCTTTTTAGGGTTTATCGCAATTATACTCCTTTGCAAAAAGGGCTTTGATTTAAAATTCCAAAGCAGTAACGAAATTATCTGTCTTAAAACCAAGGATAAAATCACAGCCTTTTTGACTAATCCGGGAATGATAATATTTGGATCCTTCTATATTATTTATGCTTTAGGTGTTTTGTTTGGATATGTATAATGAAATATTTATGAAAGAGGCTCTGCTTCAGGCTAAACTTGCTTTAGAGAAGAACGAAGTACCTGTCGGGGCGGTAATTGTTAAAGACGGAGAAATAGTAGCAAAGGCACATAACGACAGGGAGCTTTCCAAAAACGCACTTCATCACGCAGAAATTATTGCAATAGATAAGGCTTGTAAAATCTTAGGCGGATGGCGACTTTGGCAATGCGAAATGTATGTAACAATGGAGCCTTGCCCAATGTGTGCCGGTGCCATTGTAAACGCAAGGATACCACAGATATACTTTGGAGCATATGACAAAAAGTACGGTGCCTGTGGCTCCGTAATTGATGTTTTAAAGATGGAGAATAATTTTAATGTAGAATGTTCCGGCGGGCATTTGGAGGAAGAGTCACTAAAGCTTTTTGATGAATTTTTTAAATATTTAAGAGCCAAAAATAATAAGAACTAAAAAACGGAGTTGTCGCAAAAAATCACTTTGTCTGCGACAACTCCTTTTTTCTATTGAACGAGTTTTACAAAATAGATTGTTGAAATCTGCAATTACCAAGCATGTTTTCCTGTGGCAAGCAAACTGTCAATATCCATATATGCGTTCTCAATTCGCTCGGTGTGATAACCCCAATAGTTATCATAAATCTTTTGAGTAATACCGTGGTTATCCCACTCTTTCAGGACATCACCGGTTTTCTTGTTTTTATATGCCGAATAAAACTCTAACAAATACATAAAAAACTTCATTTCCTCTGACATTTTTACTCACCTCGTATATACACAGATTGTCTTGGATCACCGGTAACTTTTTCAGTTTCCCAAATCTCAAATACTGCACCTGCGCCAAATGAAGCAAATCCACATTCTTCGTTTTCAAGCATTTCGTGAGTTTTTGAAGAAACGAATTGCCTGAGGGCATCCATATAACTGTAGCCATATTTTTCTGATATCATCTTAACAACTTCAACATTGTAATAATCAATTATTTCAGGTTCTAAACGCTTCATACATTTCTCGCCTCCGTAAATTTCAAAAGATTTATGGACTTTTCTGTTCGGAAAAAAATCGGTCTTTCAGCTTATGATACACACATTAAATATTAGATTTATTTAAAATCCTATTCGCCGCAAGCATTACTCCTGTTTTACCGCTGTGGAAGTTGAATGCTCCTTGCATCCATACTGCGAAAGGTTCTCTTAACGGCGCATCTGCTGATAGCTCTATGCTTGAACCAAGGGTAAAGGCTCCTGCCACCATAATTACCTTGCTGTCGTAACCCGGCAAATCGTCGGGAACAGGTGTTACATAGCTGTCAACAGGTGAGCCCGACTGAATCCCCTTGCAAAATTCAATTAAGTTTTCTTCGTTTTCAAGGAGGATAGCCTGAACTATATCCCCTCTTGTTTCGTCAAGTTCAGGGGAAACTCCGTAGCCCATCTCCTTAAACAAAGCACAGGCAAAGACAGCGGTTTTTAGTGCTTCTCCTGTGATGTGAGGGGAATTGAAAGCGCCAATAAACATTTCTCTTTTTGTGCTGATTGTTGCCCCTAATTCTCTGCCTGTACCGGGGGTGGTAAGGCGGTAACTGCACTGCTCCACCAAGTCGGCTCTGCCTGCTATGTAGCCACCTGTGGGAGCAATTCCTCCACCTGCATTTTTAATGAGGGAGCCTGCCATAATATCTGCTCCAACCTGAACAGGCTCGTATTTTTCAACAAATTCACCGTAGCAGTTATCAACCATTATTATTGTATCAGGTGACACCCTTCTAACTACTTCGCATATCTTTTTAATATCGGAAATTGTCAAAGCCTTACGCAGTGAATAACCCCTTGAACGCTGAATGTATGCCATTTTTGGATGTGATTTTAATTTTTCTTCTAAAGCATTATAATCAACATCATTACCTGCAAGGGGAACCTCGTCATAGTGAATGTCAAAGTCCTTAAGTGAGCCGGAATAATCTCCCTCTATGCCGATAACACTTCTGATTGTATCGTATGGTATTCCCG
>JBJEOZ010000122.1:0-1537 GCA_051880975.1 Ruminococcus sp. | reverse complement strand
TCTCTTTCGGCAGATTAAAAGTATCAGCAATTACAAGTATGATATTTACCATTATTAATATCAATATAAAAACATCAAATATCTTGCTTGCAATGTCACCTTTATTTGCCGATTCAATTATCTCAAAAGTTCTACGCTTAATTCTTTGGTACATGTAATCACCTGATAGGAAGTCCTTTACTATCCCTATATGAACCATTTGCAATTCGTATAATGTCAACAATCCAGCCGACACAAAATAAACCACCTGTAAACAGATAAAGAATACCCATACCTACTTTACCTGTATAAAAGCAATGACCACCAAACAGTCCTAAGATAATACATAAGATAAGAGCTACAGTCCTGTCTTTTTGACTATATTTTTGTTGAGCAACAACATAAGGCACTGCATTCATTTGATTTGTACTGTTCACTACATTCTGAATAATAATTGGTTGCTGATTAGTTTTATTTTCGGGATATTCAAGTTCAGTTCCGCAATAGGGACAAAGTCTGTATTCACTTCCTACATTTGCTCCACAACTTTTACATACCATAATAATAACACACCTTTCTTAATTTATACCGCATTAGCCTCAAGCTCATTGTGAATAACAGGCTCGTAATCGTAAAAGTGTTCTTTTTTTATGTGCCTGATTTCGTGAGCTGTGGCTTTTTGCTGTGTTTCGTAACTCAATAATATATTTATGTAAACATTGAAATTACCGTCATTGTCAAGGACGGTAACCCCTTTAACCGTAAACGGTAATTCTATACCTCTAATAAAAATATCGCCCAAATTTATTCATCCTTTTTTAAAGCTTCGATAATCTTAACTGCCTGCATAACATCTTCTTTTGTAGCACCTTTTGCAAGACTGAAAAGCATTCTCATTTCACTTCTGTTTTTGAGTTCTTCAAGGTATTCTTGCAATTCTACATCATCAGTAAGTTTTGACTCTTCATGTTCTTCTGTTAAATCTGACTTCAAAATTCCAAAATAGTCTGCAAGCATTTGCATTTTATCAACCCTTGGATATTTCTTTCCGTTCGCCCAGTCAGACACCGTTGACGCTGTAATTTTTAAATCTTGAACAATATCAGCTTGTGTCTTATTGTTAATAGTTAAATAATAATTAAAATTTTTAGCAAATATTTGTTTGTTGAGTTCAGCTTGATTGTGTTTCATATTATTACCTCACTTCTTGTCTTGATTATACACTAAAAGCGTAAAAAATTCAATACTTTTTTAAAAATATTTCGCTTTCGGCTTGACATTACGCTTAAAGCGTGATAATATAAAGTTGATGAAAATATTTAGGAGGTGAAACCGATATGGATTATCCAAAAATCACTTTAGCGGCAGCAAGAGTAAATGCAGGTTATTCTCAAAAAGAGGCAGCAAAAATGCTGAATATCTCTAATAAAACTCTTTTTAACTATGAAACAGGTGAGCAAGTGCCGGACTGGGAAATGGTTCATAAGATAGAGTCTTTATATGAGTTTCCTGCGGACTTTATTTTTTTTGGCTCATCATTACGCTTAAAGCGTGATAA
>JBJEOZ010000121.1:0-7027 GCA_051880975.1 Ruminococcus sp. | reverse complement strand
ATTGCAATGTTCATTTCATCTATGTTTCTTTCCTACCTTGCGTTATTAATTGTAGTGCTTATGGTTTTGGGAGTAGTGTTTGCACTTAAGAAATCAAGGAAAAAGTCCGAGGACTTTACTTTCATTGAAAAGGAAAAGGAAGAAGAGAGAGAAAAAACTCACACAAAGGATGTTGTGGTTTTGTCGGGTATCGTAGTGGCACTTTTAGTAATAGTGGCAGGGATATTCTATTGCTACACCTTTAACACCACCGTAATTACAAGTGACAAAATTATATCCACAAGCTTTGTTAACCCAAAGGGTACTGTATATAGTTATAACGATGTGGAAAGTGTGGATGTTGATTATAGCGACGGCGGATATTTTGAGTTGGATTTACATATGAGTAACGGAAAAAAGGTAAAATTCAGGTACGAGGGCGACCATCACACGGAAATCGAAAAATACGATGACGGAAATGACTATGTTTTCATAGCAGATTTTCTTGAAAAAATAGATGATACAGGTGCTACTATCAACTACAAATGCACCTACAAAGAGGTTTCTGAGGATTTGGAAGATGAGGACAAAAGAAACCTGAAAAAGGTTTTTAGTTTTAAGTAGTTGATGGAGAGGTCAATGTCGTTAACTTAAGGAAAAATCCATACCCTGTCATTCCAACCGCCCACCCCTGTCATTCCGAGGGAACGAAGTGACCGAGGAATCTGAAAGGATAGCAGTAGTGCATAAATCGGCACTATCAGGTTACAGAAAAGTATGATTTCCCTGACAGAATGAGTGGTAGAGGTGGGGGATTCCTCGACAAGCTCGGAATGACAGCGTGTGGCTCGGAATGACAGAGTGAGAGAGTAACCGCAGAATTACATATAGCTATAACAATTTTTCCATTAGCAATTTTCATTTTCCATTTTCCATTTTCCATTTTCCATTTTAAAAAAGGATTGTCCCCTACTTTTGGGAACAATCCTTTTCTTTTATCTTCTCTATTATTTTTTCAACAACATTTTCAATTCTGCCACGCTGTTTTACGCTGACTGTGATGTCTGCGTATTCTCTGTACTTTGGCATTCGCTTATCGTACAAGGTGTCAAGGGTTTCGCCCTTTTCCATTGCAATTCCCCTTGTGTCAATGTTCTTGACTCTTCGCTTGATTTCAGGCAGAGGAACATCAATAAACACGCAAATGCTGTCCTTTTTCAGGTTTTCCATAGCCTTTTTTGAAAACACCATTGAACCACCTGTGGCTATTACTGTTTTCCTTGTTTTCAGCTCCTCGCCCACAATGCCCTCAATCTTTAGTAGCTGTGGTACTCCCTGTGTGTTGATGATGTTTTGCAGGGTTGTATTTTCCCTTTCGCAAATCAAAATATCCGTATCAACAAATTTGTATCCCAGCTCCTTTGCAAGGATAACCCCAACAGTGCTTTTGCCACTGCCGGGCATTCCGATTAAAACAATGTTATTCATAGTTAAATATCCCTGATGTTTAGTGTGTCTGTTCCTGCTCTGTTAAGTGTTCTTGATGATGTGAGGACAATTACTGTGTCGCCCTTCTTAACAAGTCCTGTTTCAAGGGCTTTTTTACGGCTTTGCTGTGTGATTTCCTCAATGGTTTTCTTCTCCTCACACAAAACAGGAACAATACCCCAGTAAAGGCACAGCTTTTTGCAAACCTCTTCATCTGTAACAACTGCAATGATAGGACATTTTGGTCTGAAGTGAGCCATAATTCTCGGCACATGACCTGTTGCGGATTCGATAACAATCGCCTTTGCACCGATATTTTCCGCAATAGTCTTTGCACTTGCGCAAAGGTTTTGTCTTAAGCTTGAACCCACCTCGTATGTCTGAATAAGGGATTCAAGGTTGGAAAATTCCCTGTGAGCCTCTGCCTCCTCACAAATTGAGGAAAGCGCCTGAACACTCTCCACAGGGTACATACCGGCGGCTGACTCTCCGCTGAGCATAACAGCTGATGTGCCGTCATAAACAGCGTTGGCAACATCGGAAATTTCTGCTCTTGTAGGTCTTGGACAGGTTGTCATACTCTCCAGCATCTGAGTTGCTGTGATGACAAATTTACCCCTTAAAACTGTTTTAAAGATAAGTGCCTTTTGGATTTCGGGTAGCTCCATAAATGGAATTTCAACACCCATATCACCTCTGGCAACCATAATACCGTCTGACTCGTCAAGGATTTCGTCAATATCGTCAACACCTGACTGGCACTCGATTTTGGAGATAATACCAATATGCTCACCACCAATGGACTCAACATAGTCCTTTAGTGTACGGACGTCGTCAGCATCCCTTACAAATGAGGCGGCAATCACGTTTACGCCCATTTTTAAGCCAAAGGCAATATCCTCTCTGTCCTTGGCGCTTACATATGGCATATCAATGTTGTAGTCAGGCATATTTATACTCTTGCGACTTCCCAAAACACCGCCAACAAGCACCTTGCAGACGATTCTGTCGTTCTGTACATCGGTAATCTCCAAAGTGATTTTGCCGTCGTCCAAAAGTAGCTTTAGTCCGCTTTGAATTTGGTCCTTTTGGAGCTTTTTAATCAGCTTTGGATAGCTGATAGAAACACCCTTGTTATCGCCAACAATTTCATCTCTGTAAAGGGTAAATTCCTGACCCTCAACAATCTCGGTTTTTCCCCCGTCAATATGACCGATTCTCACCTCAGGACCCTTTGTGTCAAGGAGAAGTGCAACATTTTTTCCGCTTTCACGGATTGCCTCCTTAACTACTCCAAAGGTTTTTTCCAGCTCGTCATAGTCACCGTGGGACATATTAAAACGGGCAACATTCATACCTGCGTCAATCATCTTAAGGATAGTTTCCTTGTTGTTACAGGCAGGTCCGATAGTACAAATAATTTTGGTTTGTCTCATAATCTGTTCTCCTATTTATGGTTACGGCTTATAATTTTAGTTTTTCACAAGCACCCTGACATTGCAGTCCACCGTCAAATCAAGGTGGCTAAGGGTGTAGAGCCGATTTTTGCTTTCTTCCTTAATTCTGTTAATATGAGGAGTCATTGTCAGCAGATTTTTAAGGTCGTCACCCTGTAAGGATAGAGGAAATTCTATCTTCCCCTGATACAGAGTTGTGAAAAATTCACTAACATCTCCCTGTTTTTTATTCTGCTCAAAAACACTTTTATATATTTCCTTTTTAAGCTCAATCAGGTGATTGTTTCCGGCGGTTACTTCTACGACTATTCCGCCCTTTTTCAGCTTTTTAAAGTATTCACCGGCAACTACCAAAGAGAAAATTGCGGTGATTACATCAATACTGTTGTCCTTAACAGGCAAATGTGATGCAGTAGCCACAACCCAGTCTATGTCCTTTGTCCTGCTACAACACATTTTAACAGCGTCCTTGGCTATGTCTGTGCCAATTCCACACTTAAAGGGAATTTTATCACAAATACCCGCTGTGTAATATCCCTCGCCACAGCCAATGTCAAGGTAGCTTTGGGGGTTTTTACTGTACTTTTCAATTAGGACAGCAACAGTATCAAGTATTTCGGAATAATAACCCTTTGACAAAAAGCTCCGCCTTGCAAGGAGCATTTCCTTGCTGTCGCCGGGGTGCAGACTTTTCTTCTGCTGAACAGGCAAAAGGTTGATGTAACCCTGCTTTGCATAGTCAAAGCAATGTTTGTTGACACAAAGGAGTGAATTTTTGTGAGGAGAAAGCACCTCACCGCAAATTGGACAAATCAGCACAGTATCCCCTCCTTTATTCCGCTATAATTGTATCACGCAAAGTGCCATACTTCAAGTTAAAATCGGGTTAAAATACAAAAAAGGCTATCCAAAATAGGATAACCTTTTTATATGAAATATTTTTGTATATATTACCTAAATTATTTCATCAGCGAAAGCACAAGGTTGCTGTACTGTGCTGTGTTGTCAAGGTCAAGACCTGCCATAAGCTGTGCCTGACAGAGAAGTAGCTGACAGTAAGACTTTGCCTTTTCCATATCTGTGTCAATGTAGCTCATCATAGCCTTGATTGTTTCGTGATTAGGGTTGATTTCAAGGACTCTTTGAGCCTTTACACCGCCCTCGGGATTAACCTGTGCAAAGTACTTTTCCATCTCAAAGCTAACTCCGCCCTTTGCAGTGAGAACAACAGGGTAGCTCTTTAGCTTTTTGCTCACAACAACATCCGAAACCTGTTCACCAAGTGTTTCCTTAATGAAGTTTACAACGCCCTCACTCTGTGACTTTTCTTCCTCTGTTTCCTCTTTGTTTTCCTCAGGAAGTCCCAGGTCGTCATTGAGAACAGAACGGAGTTCCTTTTCGTTATAAGCCATAAGTGACTGCATACAGAACTCGTCAACCTCGTCTGTCAGGTAGAGAATGTCAAAGTCGTTGTCCTTTAGCAGTTCAAGAACAGGAAGTCTGTCGATAGCGTCAACGCTTTCACCTGTTGCAAAGTAGATGTACTTCTGATTTTCCTTCATATTGTCAACATACTCTTTTAGGGTGATGTTCTTCTTCTCCTTGCCTGAGTAGAACATAAGCAAATCCTGCAACTCGCCCTTGTTCATACCGTAGTCGGCAACACAGCCGTACTTTAGCTGAATACCGAATGCAGAGTAGAACTTTTCGTAGCTTTCTCTGTCCTTTTTCAGCATTGAAGCAAGCTCATTCTTAATCTTCTTTTCCAGGGTTTTTGCCATCTGCTTAACTACTCTGTCCTGCTGGAGCATTTCTCTTGAAATGTTAAGGCTCACATCAGGGGAGTCAACAACGCCCTTTACAAAGCGGAAATGCTCAGGCAAAAGCTCCTCGCAGTTGTCCATAATGAGAACACCTGATGAATAGAGCTGTAAGCCCTTTTTGTATTCTTTTGTAAAGTAGTTGTATGGAGTTTTTGACGGAATGAACAGCAGAGCCTTGTAAGTAACAACGCCCTCAACAGAGGTGGAAATAACCTTTAAAGGCTCGTTGTAGTCCATAAACTTTTCCATATAGAACTGGTTGTACTCTTCGTCTGTAACATCCTTTTTAGGCTTTTGCCACAGAGGAACCATTGAGTTAAGAGTTTCCTTTTCGTAATAATCCTCATATTCAGGCTTGTCGCTGTCCTTAGTTTCTTCCTTAACACGGGACTTCTTCATTTCCATTTCAATAGGATAACGAATGTAGTCGCTGTACTTCTTGATTAGGGCGGACAGCTTGTACTGTTCAAGGTACTCGTCATAGCTTTCTTCCTCTGTGTTGTCCTTGAGAATCATAATGATGTCAGTACCCACAGTGTCCTTGTCGCATTCTGTTATTGTGTAACCGTCAGCACCTGTGGAATGCCACTTGTAAGCCTGTTCACTGCCGTACTTTTTGGTGATAACAGTAATGTCCTTTGCAACCATAAATGCGGAGTAAAAGCCAACGCCGAACTGACCGATAATGTCGATGTCCTCTTTGTCCTTTTCGCCCATTTCCTGCTTGAATTTATATGAACCTGAGGACGCAATAACACCCAAGTTATTCTCCAAATCCTCCTTGTCCATACCGATACCGTTATCACGAACAGTTAAAGTCCTTGTGTCCTTGCTTGCTGAAACCTCGATTTTAAAGTCGTTTCTGTCCATACCCACATTATTGTCGGTAAGACTTTTAAAGCAAAGCTTGTCGATAGCGTCACTTGCGTTGGAGATAATTTCTCTAAGGAAAATGTCCTTGTTTGTGTAAATGGAGTTAATCATAAGGTCAAGGAGTCTTTTTGACTCTGACTTAAATTGTTTTTTAGCCAAAATAATCAAACCTTCTTTTTATAATATTTAGCACTCTTACTTGCCGAGTGCTAACTCTATAAGATAATATACAACTAAGGACAGAGAAAGTCAAGAGAAAAAGTAAAATTTTTCATATTATTTCCGTTGTCTTGGTCACTTAGCAAAAAATTATATACACCAAAAAGAATATTGTTCATTTACTCAAATTTTTAAAAAAGGACATATTAATTTATAAAACAGTTTGATATAATAGCTTTGTAAATTTTTTTATGTTAAATCGTAAAAAACTACTCTACGCTCCGTAGACATTAATAAATTCTACGGTTGTGGTGTTGTTATCACTGCTTATGTTATGTAAAATGTGTTCAGACAGGAGGTAAAATTATGGATCAAATCAAAATCGGTAAATTTATTGCCGAAATGAGAAAAAAGAATAATCTCACCCAAAAACAACTGGCATCTACACTATCTATCAGCGATAAAACAGTATCAAAGTGGGAGTGCGGAAAAGGTATGCCTGAGGTTTCACTTATGTTGCCGTTATGCAAGGAATTGGGAATAACCGTCAACGAGTTACTCACAGGCGAAACCGTATCAAAAACGGATTATGAAAGGAAAGCAGAGGAAAATATGATGAAATTAATAAAGGAAAACGAAGAAAACAAAAAAAGGATGGTGTTGTCCCTAATTTGCGGACTGATAACAGTAGTTGCAGTTACATCTCTTGTTATTATATCTTCGTACATAGAACTACCCACAGCCGTGCGAATTGCAATTATTATTTTTGCTGTTATAACAGGTATATTCGGCATTGGTGCTGCCGCCGTTTTAGAGGTAAATTCAGGATACTATGAATGTCCCCACTGCAAATCACTTTTTGTTCCCACTATGAAAGAATATGTTAAGGGCTATCACACATTTACAAAACGCAAATTGGTGTGCCACCATTGTGGAAAAACCGGTATGTGCAGACACCGTATTGTAAGATAAAATCTAATATTAAAACACAACAAAAGGGTATGCAAACGCATACCCTTTGTTAGTGAAAGCCTGTTTTATTTTTAGACGCTTTAATTAGCCGGATTTGATATACATAACAGTAATAGACATTTTATCGAAATTAGAAGAAATTTATGCGAATTATAAGAATTTAGAAGAAAATTAGAAGAATATAAACGAATTTATGCGAATAGTATTTAAATTTAGAAGAAAATTTATAAAACTATGGGAAATTTATTAGAAATCCTCTTGAAAATTCTTAAGATC
>JBJEOZ010000120.1:0-7056 GCA_051880975.1 Ruminococcus sp. | reverse complement strand
TATCGTATGGTATTCCCGCAACTGAAAGCATAGTGTCGCCCGGTCTTAGCATACCGAAAAGTGCAACTGTAAGGGCATGAGTGCCGGACTGAAAGCCCTGTCTTACAAGGGCGTCCTCAGCACCAAAGGCTGTGGCATAAACCTTGTCAAGTACCTCTCTTCCCCAGTCACTGTAACCGTAGCCTGTGCTGTCGGCAAAGTGACTTTCGGAAACCTTACAGCTTTGGAAAGCCTTTAGCATTTTATTTTGGTTGTATTCTTGAATATCCTCAATGTTTTTAAGAATATCCTTGCAATTCTCCATTGCTTTTTCAGAAAGCTTTAACACTCTTTCGTCAAAATCAAAAAAACTCATCTATAAATTTCCTTCCATTCTCCACAGGGGACAAACCCCATTTTCCTATATATCTGCGTATGTTCATCATCTTTGCAGTATAGATAAACATTTTGTTTGTCATTAACAGGGTAGATTAAATTTCTCGCTAAACCGCAGTTTTGAAATTCCTTTGATGTTGCAACAGGACCGATTATTGTGTTACTTTTATCACCTGTTGCAATCATACAGGATATTATTTTGTCATTTTCATATATTGAAAACACTCTACTTACACCGCATCTTACCTTAGAAAACAAATCTGTTGCAAAGTTACCGTAGAAGTTTATTTTCACATCGTCACATTTTTGTGAATTGAAAAATTCATACACCTTTTTGTAGTTATCTTCATTAAATATGTTAATGACTGAATCACTTTTATTAGAAGTTTGCTTTTCACAAAGTTTCATTATTATTCCCTGTGATTGACTGCTCCCAGATAATTGCAAATTAAATCTATTATCAAAAAGTACAGAGGAATAGCCTATCACATTAATAAACTCTGATAATTCAGTAATGTCTGTATTTTCTGTTAAGTAAAGCACAATATTACCGTCAGTTTTAAGTATTAGGGAAGTATATTCGTTTTGGTCTTGCTGAAACCAAAAGTCTATACCCCTTACACCTATACCGTAGGCTTTAAAAACAGAATTGATTTTAGTCAAAAATGTATCGTGATTTTCAAAGCTGTTTATAATTTTTGAAAGCAAACCTTCATTTTCAATATATTTTATCATTTCAGGCTGTTCACTATGTTTTTGAAGTGAATACCTCTTTCCATAAAGTTTTTGTACAAATCAAAACTTGCACTTGCAGGGGAAAGTGATACTCTGTCACCTTTAACTGCCAATTCCTTAGCTTTGTTTACAGCCTCCTCCATATTAGAAACCCTTACAATAACAGGCTCGTTTTCTTTGTAGGAACCAGCACTTTTTGTTGCATTTTCTATTTTTTCGGCTGTATTACCCATAAGAATAAGGACTTTTACCTTGTTGCAGATGATTTCGCCAAGGTCGGTATAGTCAAGGTTTTTGTCGTAACCGCCGGCAATTAGGATAATCTTTTCGTCGTAAAGGGAAAGTGTACCTGATGCTGTTCTTGTTGGGCTTGATGCTATTGAGTCGTTGTAGTACTTAACACCGTTAAATTCTCTTACAAACTCTGCCCTATGCTCAACACCTGTAAAGGTCTTTGCCACCTGTCTTATGGTGTCAACATCTACAATACCCCAAACGGCGGATATAGCCGCCATATAGTTTTCTACATTGTGCATACCGGGAATAAAAATATCGTTGATGTCAATAATCTCGGTTTCCTTGCCGTAGTCGGAATAAACGATTTTGTTATCCTTTAAAAATGCGCCGTTTTCAACAGCACTTCGTCTGCTAAACTTGGCAAGGCATCCCCTTACATCATCTGAAAAGGAGTTTGAAATATCATTATCAAGGTTTAAAACTGCCTTGGAAAAGGCACTTTGATGCAACAAAACATTCCTTTTGGAGTCAACATACTCCTGCATATCCTTGTGCATATCAAGGTGATTTGGGGAAACATTAGTAACAACTGCAATACTTGGACTTGTCCTCATAGAGATAAGCTGGAATGAGGAAAGCTCAACGACTGCATAATCATCAGGTTTAATCTCCTCAATTAAAGGCAAAAGAGGACGACCTATGTTGCCCCCAAGGTAAACCTTTTTGCCCTGTGCCTTTAGAAATTCGGAAATTATTGAGGTTGTAGTGGTTTTTCCGTCAGAGCCTGTAATAGCAATAATTTTGCAGGGGCAAAGCTCGAAGAAAAGCTCCATTTCTGAAGTGACAACAACACCCTTATTACGCATATCAACAAGCTCGTCCATATAGTACCTCATACCCGGTGTTCTAAAAACAATGTCAACATCAAGGTTTTTAAGGTAATTTTCGCCTAAGGAAAGCTTTACACCAAGTTTTTTTGCCTTGTCTGCATTTTCTCCAAGGGCATCAAAATCCCTCTTATCACATGCTGTAACATCTATACCGTGATTTACAAACATCTCCATAACAGGGAAGTTGCTGACACCAAGTCCGCAAAAAGCAACCCTCTTGTCCTTTATACTATTAAAAAAGCTGTTAACCTTGTTCATTACAATAATCCTCCAATTAGTATTACATTATAATTATAACAAATAGGGAGTAAATTTCAATTATTTTTTGCAATAAAAAACGGTGACACCCCAGTCACCGTAGTTTTAAGTGTTTCTTTAATCCCTGCCAAGCAGTGAATCAACAGAAATTTCAAGAATATCTGCAAGTGCAACAAGCTCAATGTCAGTTACATATCTAATCTGTCCCTCAAGCTTAGAAAGTCCCGATGCGTTCATATCCACACCGTTAACCTGAAGCTGTGCCAACAGCTCCTTTTGTTTCATACCTTTCTTTTTTCTTGCAGATTCTACTCTTGCACCAATTAGGTTTCTATCCCCTAATTCTTGTTTTCTCAGTCTCATAAACATTCTCCCCGTAAAATATAATATTTCTTTTAAGAAATTCTTTAAAGAAATTCTTTTAAATAATTCTTTAAAGTAAATTCAGCTTGCTCATATTATAATACGATAAAAGAAAAAAAACAAGACCTTTTTGTTATTTTATTTAAAAAATTGATACTTTTTATCAAAAATAATTACATATAACCCTTTACGGTGTAATAATTTTGTAATTTTCTGTCAAGAAATTATATTTTTTGTCGCAAAAAAGGTTTATCAAAACGTAATTATTCTTTGAAAGAAAATAAAAAGAACCCCGAAGGGTTCTTAAAAAGAAAATACAACCAAATCTATAAGCCGAGTTCTGTCGTGAACAGCCATCTATCTTGGCAAAGTGTTACCACATTTGCTCAATGCCACCTCCATAGGACTGCCGAGCAAGCATATATGTCCCTCCACGGTGTTGCTCCAAATAGGGTTTACACGGCTGTTATGTCTCCATAACACCGGTGAGCTCTTACCTCACCTTTCCATCCTTACCGTAAAATACGGCGGTTATTTTCTGTTGCACTATCCCTGGGGTCGCCCCCGGCGGCCGTTAGCCGTTATTTTTGCTCTGTGGAGCTCGGACTTTCCTCGGATAGTCGCTTTCGCTTCTAACCGCAGCTGTCCAATTTGGTTGCAAGGTTATTTTAATGCAGAAAATTAATTTTGTCAAACTATTTTGGGTATTGAATGAATGGGCAATTAGTTGTATAATGATTTGAGATGATTTGGAGAGATTTAGGAGGAATATAAAATGGATATTAGACAGCAGTCACTTAAAAAGCATTATGAATGGAATGGAAAGATTGAAGTTGTATCAAGAGTAAAGGTTAACAGCAGTGAGGATTTGTCCCTTGCATACACACCGGGAGTTGCAGAGCCTTGCCTTGAAATTAACAAGGACTATAACAAATCCTTTGAGCTTACAAGGAGGAACAACCTCGTTGCTGTTGTAACAGACGGTACTGCAATCCTCGGTTTAGGCGACATTGGTCCTGAGGCAGGTATGCCTGTTATGGAGGGCAAATGTGCTTTGTTCAAGGAATTTGCAGATGTTGACGCTTTTCCTATTTGTGTAAGGAGCAAGGATGTTGACGAATTTGTAAATACAGTTTACCTTATCAGCGGTAGCTTTGGCGGAATTAATCTTGAGGATATTTCAGCACCAAGGTGCTTTGAAATTGAGAAAAAGCTAAAGGAAAAGTGTGATATTCCTGTTTTTCACGACGACCAACACGGTACTGCAATTATTGTTGCCGCCGCACTTATTAACGCACTTAAGGTTGTAAACAAAGAGATTGAGGAAATCGAGGTTGTAATCAACGGTGCCGGCTCAGCAGGAACTGCAATTTGTAAGCATCTTATGAACATCGGTGTCAAGAACATCACTATGTGCGACAAGGACGGCATTATTTGTGAGGGTGATAATACACTTAACCCTGCCCACACAGAACTTGCAAAGGAAACTAACAGGAGTAAAAAGACAGGTGTTCTTGCTGACACTATGAAAGGTGCTGATGTATTTATCGGAGTTAGCGCACCAAACATTGTATCGGAAGAAATGGTAAAATCAATGGCTAATGACCCTATTATCTTCTCTATGGCTAACCCAACACCTGAAATTATGCCTGACAAGGCAAAGGCAGCAGGAGCTGCTGTTGTTGGAACAGGAAGAAGTGATTTTCCTAATCAGATTAACAATGTTTTGGCTTTCCCCGGAATTTTCAGAGGTGCACTTGACTGCAGAGCAAAGGAAATCAACGAGGAAATGAAGGTTGCAGCATCCCTTGCCATTGCAAATCTTATCAGTGACGATGAGCTTAATGCCGAGTACATTCTACCTGAGGCATTTGACAAGAGAATCGGAAAAGCAGTTGCAAACGCAGTTATTGAAGCTGCAAAGAAAACAGGGGTTAATAGGATATAAATATTAATCTTTTGCATATACTGTTATTGATATGTTTAGATAAAATTTATCAATAAATTTATCAGCTAATACATTTACATTTTTATCTATCTGTGATATACTTTTTATACAGAGGTGATTAGTATGGCTAACATTACAAGTGCAATTAAGGACACTATTTCAATTTCTCAATTCAACCGTGGACTTGCAGGAAAAATTTTTGAAGATGTTAAGCAAAGCGGTGCAAAAGTAGTGATGAAAAATAATACTGCAGAATGTGTACTTCTGTCCCCTGAAGAATATCTCCGCCTTATGGATGAAGTAAATGACGCTCGTTTACTTGCCATTGCAAACGAAAGGATGTCAAACTATGATCCAAGTGAGGCTATTTCTGCAGAGGATATTTACAGGGAGCTTGGCATTACCGATGAAGATATTGCCCATTGCACAGAGGTAGAAATAGAATGAACTGGGAACTGAAATTTCTGCCGGAAGCAAAAAAGGACTTAAAAAAACTTGCAGGAAATCAGCAAGTATTAGTGATAAAAGCAATAAACAAAGTACTGCAAAATCCTGTGTCTGTATATGAAGGCGGTTATGGAAAGCCCCTTGGAAATAAAGGAAATAATGATTTATCAGGCTTTCTCAAAATTAAATTGCGAAGTGCGGGAATTCGAGTTGTATATAAACTGATTAAAACAGAAACAGAAATGCTTGTTGTGGTGATAGGTGCAAGGGCAGATGATGAGGTTTATGATACAGCACAAAACCGTTCAGAAAAACATAATCTATAATAAAAATCCTTACCCTTTTCAGGTAAGGATTTTTCTATATCACCGACTTTTGTATAATTTTATCTAAATCTTTTTCAGCAAATCTGCTTTTGTGTTACTGCATTTCCCCTCTATCACAAGGTTTAGCAGATGGTTAAGGGTTTCGCCTATTAGCTTTCCCTCTGTTATTCCGCTGTGGATTAAGTCCGAGCCTGTTACATTAAGGGTTTGCAGGTTGTAACACTCGCCGTTGTTGATAATTTCGTCAAACAGCTCCTGAACTTCACTGATGTTTTGGAGCTTTTCTTCTCTTTCGTAGCTTGACTGGGCAAGGATATCGGCTTTTTGCACCTTTAGGAGTAATCGGAATTTTTCTTCCCCCATATTTTTCAGTATCTTTTTGATTATTACCTTATCGGCTTTTATTCTTAAATTGTGGTTTCTTATTAAGAAATCTACTGTGTCAATAAACACCTTTGGATATTTTAGCCTTGTAAGGACTTCCTTCGAAATTGCCTCTCCAATCTTTTCGTGTCCGCTGTAAACAGATATTCCGTTTTTGTCAGTTTTTTGTGACATCGGTTTGCCGATGTCGTGAAGTAGCATTGTCATTCTGAGTACATCATTGTTTTCTATATTCTTTACAGATGACACTGTGTGTTTCCACAATGTTTTATTGTGGTAAGGGTTATTCTGTTGAAAATTGAACATTGATGCTATTTCAGGGATAATTACAGCAATTACATCCTTAAACCGTCTTAAAACATAATCGCACCATTCACCGCAGAGAATTTGGGTAAATTCATTTGATATTCTCTCTTTAGAAATATTATTCAGTAGTTTTTTATTTTCTAATATAGCATTAAAAGTGTTGTACTCTATGGAAAAATTGTATACAGAGGCAAACCTTAATGCCCTTAAAATTCTTAGGGAATCCTCCTTAAATCGCACATCAGCCTCCCCTACACAGCGAATAGCCTTGAACTCAACATCCCTTTTACCCTCAAAGTAATCTATTAAACCCTCATTTGGGTTGTAAGCCATTGCATTAACCGTAAAATCTCTCCGTGACAAATCTTCCTTCAGTGAAGAAGTAAACTCAACATTTTCGGGATGTCGGCAGTCTATGTAATCACCGTCTATTCTGTATGTAGTTATTTCAAACACTTCACCCTCTATTATTACAGAAACTGTACCGTGCTTAATTCCGTTGTCAAAGGTTTTGTATTCTCTAAAAATTTCAAGGATTTCTTCAGGCTTTGCGTTAGTTGTGAGGTCATAGTCCTTTGGTGTTATACCCATAAGCATATCCCTTACAGAGCCACCTACCACATAGCACTCAAAGCCTCTTAATTCAAGCAATGAAATAATTGTATTAACATTCTTGGGTAAATTCATATTAATCATCTCACGGTTTAAATGTATAACATATCTGTATAGGTTTTATTATATCACATATTTTTTAATTGACAAACATTTTTATTAAGCATATAGATCG
>JBJEOZ010000119.1:0-1553 GCA_051880975.1 Ruminococcus sp. | reverse complement strand
TGTGCAGCTTCTTTGGCTGTGTTACCGGTACAACCTACGAGGAAAATCATCAGGAAGGCAAGAATTAAAGGTATCAGCCTGTTTTTCATATCCATCGCTCCCTTCTGCCTTAATCGTAATCAAAACTGGTCAAAACATCAAAGGTGCGAATAGGTGAACTTTTTATCGTAGCAGACATTTTGCTTTTGCACCAAATGTGCGAACCCTTTTATGACAGCTATATGTTATTAGAGATAGATATACTCAAGGGAGATAGAGTATATTTTTTCAGCAGGTTAATAGCCGGTATATATAGGGGTTAGAGTGTGAGAAAGGGGGAAGGCTATCGGCTGTCACGGTCGGCTCTGCTTCGCAGAAACTTGTTGTAATGCTCCAATGCCTTGCACACAAAATCCTCCGTTTGGCTTATGGGAATGTTCTTCGGGATAAGCTGTCGAACCCTGTCGCCCCTTAAAACAATTTTCTCCCTTTGGTTTGGCTTTTCCTCCGACATAATCGCTTGGATTGCTTCGGTTGTGAGCTTGCCCTCCTCAAAGAACTTTCGCATACGGATTGTTTGGTCGTGGGACGGGGTTGCGTCGTTCAGGTCGATTTCATCAACCACATCACGCTGACTGTCCTCATCGAGAAAAGACAGTTCAACCGCCGGTCGCATTTTAATTCGCCCCTCATCAACATATTCCAAAAGTTCGGGAACAAGATTGGTAAGGCGAATATATCGCTGAATTTGCGTTTGACTTTCGCCACTTTGAGTTGCAAGTTCTTCCCTTGAAAAATTTTGTCCCACTGGGACTAAATTATCTTTGCTCGGTCTGCCTGCTTGTCTTTTCATCGCTTCCAAACGCATTTTGTAGGCATAGGCTTTTTCAGAGGGAAGTATCTGCGACCTTTGGTAGTTGCTCTCAACCATTAAAATCGTGGCTGCGTCTCGGTTCAGTTCAACGACCTCACAACGGAGCGTATCAAACCCGGCAAGCTCACAGGCCCGCTTTCGTCTGTGTCCTGAAATGAGTTCGTATCTGCCGTCCTCTTTCTGCCTTACTGTCGCCGGAGTGATTACCCCTCGCTCCTTGATACTCTCAATGAGCTGTGCCATATCCTCGTCATCACGCACCTTAAAAGGGTGGTCGGGGAAATCGTCAATCTCAGTCAAGGGAATATCTCGGATTTTTGAAAGCTTTTCTTCATCTCTCTGTTCCTGCGTTGAGAATAAGTCATCGAGCTTCGTGAGAGTGAAGTCGCTCTTTCTTCCTGCCATCGGCTAACACCTCCTTTGTAAATTCGGTGTACGCCTTTGACACCGTACTGTTGGGTTCGTAGGCAAAAATGCTCTTGCCTTTGGAAGAAGTCTCTGCGGCTTTTACGGCAATCGGGATATATGTTCTATACATCTTGATTTGATTACCGAAGTTCTCTCTCAGAGCTTCTACCGTGCTTTTGGCGAGGTTGGTACGGCTATCCACCAAAGTGAGAAGCATACCGTCAATCTTTAAGTTCGGATTGATACGCTTCTTTACTCGTGAAATGGTCTGTACGAGCTGCGTCATACCCTT
>JBJEOZ010000118.1:0-7087 GCA_051880975.1 Ruminococcus sp. | reverse complement strand
ACACCGCAGTAAATCCAGGTGACAGTAGCAGTGAAAAAACTAATACAAATAATAGAAATGAACAAGTGAAAAACGGTGATACATCAAGCGTATCAAATGCATCAAATATATCCTCAAAAAATAAAACTGATGAGAAAAACTCTAAAGAAACCACAGCAAATAACAAGAATAGCAACAGAGAAAAGGAAACAGAAAATTCTGCAAGTTCCCTGCAAAATGGGGAACAATCAAACAGCTTAGATAAAAACGCAAAACAGCAAAATGGCGAAGAAAAACAGGGGTCAAACAGCAGTATTGTAATTTGCATTATACTTTCTGCTTTCCTTGTGCTTATTGCTTTGTTTGTAGTTTTGAGAGTGATAAAAAGAAGAAAAAAGTTTAAGGGTGAAGAGTAGTGAAAAAGGATATACTTGCAATATTTGCAGGAGTGATTGTGGTCATTATCCTTATTATGGGTACGGACTTTCAGTCAGTTGAAGAGTATTACAGCACCCACCCCGACTACATTCCCCAAAACAGCAAAAGGGTTACTGTAACAATAGAATGTAAAACAATCCTTGACAATATGAAAGACCTTGAAAAAGGTCTTGAAAAGTACGTGCCAAAGGACGGAATAATACTTAAAAAGACAGAGTTTGCCCTTAAGGATAATGACACCGTTTTTGATGTTTTGGAGAGGGTGACAAAATACAAAAAAATCCAAATGGAGTATCAGGGTGCCGACCTTAATCAATACGGCTCGGTGTATATTGAGGGTATTAATCACCTTTATGAATTTTCTTGTGGGGAATTATCAGGCTGGGTGTATTCGGTGAACAACACCTTCCCAAGTCGTGGCTGTTCCGCATACACCCTAAAGGACGGTGACAGTGTTGCGTGGCAGTACACCTGTGACTTAGGCAGAGATGTTGGTGCAGAATTCAGGGAGGGGCAAAATGGAAGATAACAAATTAAATAGCTTTTCATCCCTCCACCCACTTGTGCTGATTGTGTATTTTGTCACAATTTTAGTGGTTTCAATGTTCAGCACAAACCCCGTACTGCTTTTTCTTTCACTTGTAGGCGGAATGATGTTCTTCGGTATGATGAACAGCAGAAAAGCCTTTTTCACCGACTTAGCCTTTTACATACCAATGTTTTTCCTTATTGCAATCATTAATCCTCTGTTCTCCCACAACGGCGTAACACCACTGTTTTTTATGAACGGAAATCCTGTTACATTGGAGGCTATCCTCTACGGTGGCAATATTGCCCTTATGCTGATGGCGGTTGTATATTGGTGCAAGTGTTACAGCAAAATTATGACAACAGATAAATTTTTGTATTTGTTTGGAAAGGTCATTCCAAAACTCTCTCTTGTGCTGTCAATGGCACTTAGGTTTATTCCCCTTTTCAGGGAAAAGCACAGGGAATTTCGTATGGTGCAAGGTGCATCGGGACTGTATGACCAAAAGGGTTTTGTGAACAAAATTATGTGTGAGCTAAAGGTTTTTTCTGCCCTTGTTACCTGGTCGCTGGAGAATTCTGTCGATACAGCCTCATCAATGAAAGCAAGGGGATACGGACTAAAGGGAAGAACTCACTTTTCTATGTATAAATTCAGAAAAAGGGATGGTATTATCCTCGCCGTAAACCTGTTGTTGTTTTCTGTTGTTGCTTTTGGTATGGGCGGTGGCTTTGTGGATTTTTCCTTTTATCCATATGTAACGGAGATTGAAACAGGTGTAGTAGAAATTCTTGTGTATATATCCTTGGGAGTAATGTCCTTACTGCCCTTTTTTACGGAACTTTGGGAGGTGATAGTGTGGAAATACTCAATGTCAAAAATTTAAGCTTTTCTTACCCGGAAAGTGAAACCAAGGCGATTGATAACATTAGCTTTGTTGTAAACAGCGGAGAATTTGTGGTGGTGTGCGGTGAGTCGGGAAGTGGCAAAACCACATTGCTTAAAATGCTGAAAAGAGAAATCACTCCCCACGGTACAAGGTCGGGTGAAGTGCTTTTTAATGGCGAAAGCATTGACACTATGGACGAAAGACAGTCTGCTGAAAAAATCGGTTTTGTATTCCAAAAACCGGAACAGCAAATCGTCACCGACAAGGTGTGGCACGAACTTGCCTTTGGACTTGAAAGCCTTGGTTATAATTCGGATTTTATCCGACTGCGTGTTGGTGAAATGGCAAATTATTTCGGCATAAACCATATGTTCCGCAGTAAGACCCAGGAGCTTTCCGGCGGACAAAAACAGCTTATGAACTTGGCGTCTGTTATGGCTATGTCGCCACAGGTTTTAATCCTTGACGAACCAACCTCACAGCTTGACCCAATATCAGCAAACGATTTTATAACCACACTTAAAAAGCTTAATAATGAGCTGGGAATAACAGTAATAATCATTGAACATAGACTGCAAGAGGTTTTCCCTATTGCCGACAAGGTTATGGTGCTTGAAAAGGGCAGAATGATAGCCTTTGACTCCCCCAAAAATGTGTGTCAGCAGTTAAAAAATCACCCTATTTCAGTAGGCTTTCCATCTGCTGTACGAATATGGCAGGGTGCAAAAATCGGTGGAGAATGTCCTCTTACAGTAAAAGAGGGCAGGAATTTTATTAATGCAAATTTCCCTAAAAGAAAAATTGAAACTAAGGAAATATCCCTTAATCCCCAAATTCAGCTTGAACTGAAAGATGTATTTTTCAGATACGAAAAAGGCTCAAAAGATGTTCTCAGGGGAACAACGCTAAAGATACATAAGGGGGAGCATTACTGCCTCCTTGGCGGAAACGGAACAGGCAAAACCACCACACTAAAAATCCTTGCAGGTATCATCAAGCCATACCGTGGTAAGGTGTTTGTTAAGGGTGAAAAGACTAACAGGCTTAGCACTCCACAGTTTAACCGACTTGGAGTTGCCTTGCTCCCTCAAAACCCCGAAACGGTGTTCCTAAAGTCAAGTGTTATTGAGGATTACAAATGCCTTTGTAAGTCAAAGAATATTCCCGAAAATGAGTGGGAAAACAAAATAAACACCCTTGCAAAACAGCTTGGAATTGCTCACCTTTTGAACAAACACCCATACGACCTTAGCGGAGGTGAGGTGCAAAAGTGTGCCTTGTGCAAAATTCTCATTTCAAACCCCGATATACTTCTCCTTGACGAGCCTACAAAGGGAATTGATGCCTACGGAAAAGAAAGTCTTATGAAAATTCTCAGGGATATAAAGTCCCTTGGTGTAACAATAGTAACCGTAACTCACGATGTTGAGTTTGCGTCCTGCGTTGCAGATAGGTGCGGACTTTTCTTTGACGGAGAGGTGCTTTCTTCATCATCTCCAAGGGATTTTTTCTCCGCCAATAATTTTTACACAACATCTGCAAGCAGAATTTCCCGTGACAAATTTGAGAATGCAGTAACTGTTGAGGATGTTTTGTCACTTATAGGAGATAAGGAAAATGAGTAGAAGGATTATCAAGCTGACAATATTTTGCCTTGTAATACCCCTTGTGGTTGTTTTAGGTGTAGTGATTTTTAATGACAGGGCATATTCATGGGTGTATATGTGTGTTGCTGTGCTTTCCTGTATCCCTCTTTTCATCTCCTTTGAAAAAAGAAAGTCAAATACAACGCTACTTGTTGTGTTGGCGGTGATGATTGCCCTTTCGGTGGCAGGGAGATTCATATTTTCCTTTTTGCCACACTTCAAGCCTGTTACCGCTATGGTGGTTATAACAGGAATATATTTAGGCTACGAGTGCGGTTTTATTTGCGGAGCATTTACAGCGGTGATTTCAAACTTTATTTTCGGTCAAGGCCCTTGGACTCCCTTTCAAATGTTCTCTTGGGGAATTATAGGACTGATTGCAGGACTAATCAGCAAATACATCATTGACAACAAGATACTCCTGCTAATATACGGTGGATTTTCGGGAATACTGTATTCACTCCTAATGGATGTTTGGACAACCTTTTGGTATGACGGAACTTTTAATGTTTTAAGATTTTTTGCGAATGTGGCAACAGCATTGCCTGTGACTGTAAGCTATGTTGTTTCAAACATAATTTTCCTGCTGGTGCTTATAAAACCCTTTGGTGAAAAGCTGAAAAGGTTAAAAACTAAATACGGAATATAAATGCTCCTACTTCACCCTGTCATTCTGAGGGAGTGAAACGACTGAAGAATCTGAAAGGAAAGCAGTAGTGCCTAAATCGACACTAATAGGTTATATGAAAGTATGATTTGCTAACAAAATAGTGGAAGAGGCGGGGGATTCCTCGACAAGCTCGGAATGACAGTGTTGTGGCTGGTCATTACAGTGTGTGAATTTTTTTAAGTTAACAACATTGCTCCCATAAGGGGGCATTTTTACTGTATAAAACTATTGACAATATACCCCATAGGGGTATATAATACAGAAAAAGGAGTGTTGATTGTGGAGGAAAAGTGCTGTTGCAAAACTAAGGTTAGAACAGAGGAAGAATACAAAAAGTTGATTAACCGGCTTAACAGAATAGAGGGTCAAATCCGTGGCATCAGAGGTATGGTTGAAAAGAATGCCTACTGTACAGACATTCTAATTCAAGTGTCTGCGGTGAATTCTGCCCTAAATTCCTTTAACAAGGAGCTACTTGCAAATCACATCAAAACCTGTGTGGCAAGGGATATTCGACTTGGTAAAGAGGATACTATTGATGAGCTGGTGCTTACATTACAAAAATTGATGAAGTAAGGAGGTGTGCCTATGGAAAAGTATAATATAACCGGTATGAGCTGTGCCTCTTGCAGTGCAAGGGTTGAAAAGGCTGTTAAAAAGCTTGATGGAGTAAATTCCTGCTCCGTATCTCTCCTTACAAACTCAATGATTGTTGAGGGTGATGTTGCATCTCAAACAGTAATTAAGGCGGTTGAGGATGCAGGCTACGGTGCAAGTCTTGTTGATAATTCTGATAAAGAAAATAAAATATCCCATAAAGAAACAGATGAGAATAGTGAAATAAAAAGCCTAAAACTAAGGTTGTTTTCCTCCATTGGCTTTTTGCTTGTCCTGATGTACATCTCAATGGGACATATGATGTGGGGCTTTCCTGTACCCGAATTTTTAGGTAAAAACCACCTTGCTTTGGCACTTTTGCAGTTGCTTTTGACAGGTGTTATTATGGTGATAAACCAGCGGTTTTTTGTCAGCGGTTTTAAAGGGCTTATTCATAAATCCCCCAATATGGACACCCTTGTAGCATTAGGGGCAGGTTCAGCATTTGTGTATAGTACCTATGTGCTTTTTGCTATGACTGCCTCGGCTGTTAACGGTGACCATAGGGGAGTTATGGAGTATTCCCACAACCTTTACTTTGAGTCCTCGGCAATGATACTCACCCTGATAACACTTGGCAAAATGCTTGAATCATATTCCAAAGGAAAAACCACCAATGCCCTAAAGGGACTTATGAGCCTTGCACCAAAAATTGCAACTGTTATTAGGAACGGAGAAAATGTCACAGTTCCGGTGGAACAGGTTTCAAGGGATGATATTTTTGTTGTAAAGCCGGGGGAAAGCATACCTGTTGACGGAGTTGTAATTGAGGGTAGCAGTGCGGTAAATGAGTCTGCCCTAACAGGAGAAAGCATACCGGTTGACAAGGGGATTGGCGACACCGTATCAGGCGGTACAATAAATCAGTCAGGATATATGAAGTGCAGAGCCACAAAGGTGGGGGAGGACACAACACTTTCCCAAATCATCAAAATGGTAAGTGACGCATCAGCCACAAAAGCACCTGTTGCAAAGATAGCGGATAAGGTTTCCGGAGTGTTTGTGCCAATAGTGATAGCCATTGCCGTTGTAACAATTATAGTGTGGCTGGCTGTTGGCAGTAGCTTTGGTTTTGCTCTTGCAAGGGGTATTTCTGTTCTTGTTATCAGTTGTCCCTGTGCATTAGGTCTTGCAACTCCTGTTGCCATTATGGTTGGCTCAGGAGTAGGAGCAAAAAACGGAATTTTATTTAAAACTGCAGAATCCCTTGAAAATGCAGGAAAAACAGATTATGTCCTCCTTGATAAGACAGGAACAATAACACAGGGTGAGCCAAGTGTTACAGATATAATTCCTAATAAGAATTATAACAAAGAACAACTTTTAACCCTTGCCTGTTCCCTTGAAGAAAAAAGCGAACATCCGCTTGCCAAAGCAATCACTAAAGAGGCAGAAAAAAGTGAAATTATCCCCCTTGAAGTAAGTGACTTTAAAGCACTGGTCGGTAGCGGAGTAGAGGGCGTTATTAAGGGCGAAAAAGCAGTTGGAGGCAGTCTTGACTATATATCCTCAATATGTAAGGTTGATGATGAAATAAAGGCTAAAGCAAATACCCTTTCTAACGCAGGAAAAACACCTCTCATTTTTGCACAGAATGAAAAAGTGGTTGGCATTATTGCAGTTGCAGATGTGATAAAGCAGGACAGCCCCAAGGCTATACAGGAGCTTAAAAGTATGGGCATAGAGGTTGTTATGCTCACAGGTGACAACGAAAAAACCGCCAACTCAATAGGCAAAAAAGCAGGAGTACACCGTGTTATTGCAGGTGTTCTCCCTGAGGGTAAGGAAAAGGCAGTCCTTGAGTACAAGGAAAAAGGCAGAGTTGCTATGGTAGGTGACGGTATAAATGACGCACCGGCACTGACACAGGCAGATGTGGGCATAGCAATAGGAGCCGGTACAGATGTTGCAATAGATTCAGCCGATGTAGTACTGATGAAAAGCATACTTTCAGATGTTCCCGCATCAATAAGGCTGAGCCGTGCAACCCTTCGGAATATTCATCAAAACCTGTTTTGGGCATTCATCTACAACATAATAGGAATACCCCTTGCATCAGGCGTATGGATTCCAATATTCGGGTGGACCTTAAGTCCAATGTTTGGGGCATTTGCAATGAGCCTATCCAGCTTTTGCGTTGTGACAAATGCGTTAAGACTTAACCTTGTAAATATCCATAAGGATAAAAAATACAGAAAATCAAAAAGTACTAAAAAAGAAAAGGAGAAAAAGACTATGACAAAAACACTTAATATTAAAGGTATGATGTGTCCTCATAG
>JBJEOZ010000117.1:0-7158 GCA_051880975.1 Ruminococcus sp. | reverse complement strand
ATTTTACTGTATACCACTTGTTAGAATAATTTTTGCCGGAAACTTTTGTGTAGGCACTTATTCTTACATAGTAGGTTTTGCCCTTATTAAGGCCTGTTAAGATTGCTGTGTTTTTGCTGTTCTTAACAGTATTTGCACCCTTGTAACTTTTATTTGTTGCAAGTTGTACTGTGTAACCGGTTGCACCGGCAAGGGATTTCCAAGTGATTTTGGCTTTTGTTGTGCCGGTTTTCTTAACTTTGTAAACATCCTTTGATGTAAAATCCCTTGGTGCGGAAATTATCTTTGTCTTTGCATATGCTGACTTGTAATTTCCGTTATCGCTTGCCTTTACGGTGATGTAGGCATATCCACCGGCCTTTACAGTAACTTTACCTGTTGAAGATACCACAGCCACATTTTTATTACTGCTTGAATATGTCAGCTTTGTCTTTGCCTTTGGCTTAAGAGTAAAGGACTTTCCTGCTGATGTTACATACTGAGTTTTTACACCTGTTATCTTTTGTGTAGCCTTGGCAACTGTGATTTTAACAGTTGCAGTAGCAGAGGTGTAATTTTCTGTTTCCTCTGCTGTGATTGTAATAGTCGCAGTTCCTGCACCCTTTATTGTTACTGTGCCGTCAGCTGATACATTCGCAACCTTTGGATTACTACTTACATAAGAAAGTGCTGTTTCTGCCTTTGCATTCAGGTTGAATGGTTTTGCACCATAGGTCAATTTGTAATTCTGCTTATCAACACTAACCTCATGACCTACTTTGTTTACAATGATTTCTACTGTTGCTGTTGCAGATTTGTAATTAGCTGTTTCCTCTGCTATGATTGTAATTGTCGATTTTCCGGCACCCTTGATTGTTACAGTACCATCAGCTGAAACTTCAGCAACTGATGTATTGTCACTTACATAAGAGAGTGCTGTTTCTGCTATTGCATTTAGGCTGAACGGCTTGTCACCGAATGTTACTTCATACTTTTGCTCAAAGCCGGTTACCTTTTGACTTGCTTTGTTTACAGTAATTTCTACTGTTGCAGTTGCAGAGTTGTAATTATTTGTTTCCTCTGCTGTAATTGTAATTGTTGCTGTTCCTGCGCCCTTAATTGTTACTGTACCATCTGCTGAAACTTCTACAACTGATTTATTGTCACTTGCATAAGAAAGTGCTGTTTCTGCTTTTGCGTTTAGGTTAAATGGTTTGTCACCGTATGTTTTTGCATATGCACTACTTGCACAATCAATACTTTGATTCTGTTTTTCCAATCCTGTTGATTGCCAAATTGCATAATAGGTTGCATTTGAAGTTGGTGTAATCGTTTCAAAAAAGTATCCTGTATCGGCATTCTCCTTTGCCCAGCCTATAAATATGTAACCGTTCTTTGTTGGGACAGGCAGATCAATACTATTTCCACTTGATGCAAGAATGTATGTTGGTGAAATATCTCCACCGTTTGCTTTAAGGGAAATCTTATAGAAGGTAATAGAAACTGTATCTGAAACATTACCGTTAATATCTTTTACTGTCAAATAATAAGTACCTGGATTCGATATTGTTTTTGTTACAGAATATTTTGATGTTTCTGTAAAAGGATTGTTCTGATAGTCTGAGCTTTCTCCCCAATAATACCCAAAAATACCGATATCATCATTCAAAGTCAAGGTTACTGTCTGCTTATTATCTATATCTTTGGTGCTTGTAATTTTAGCGGTTGGTTTGACCACATCAACAAAGTTTATATTGGCATTTAATAAACAGTTATTGTTTAATCCAAAGCGAATTCTGTTCCACTCAGCACTTGTACCGATATAATAAACATCCTCTAAGTTTGTACAATTCTCAAAGGCATTATAACCTATACTTGTCACACTATTTGATATTGTTACACTTGTCAGGTTAATACAATCATTAAATGTATATTGTCCAATATTTGAAACGCTATCACTAATAATTAATTTTTTAATTGATGATTTAAACTCATACCACGGCTGATCAACATCAGTATAGGAACCCATATTTCCCGTGCCTGAAATTGTCATAGTTCCATCTGCGTCATCATAAGTCCATGTACAATTTTCTGTTTTACCGGTAACTTTTCCATCCGAGAAATCTACAACATTAACGATAATTTTTGCCTGTGCCACATCAGTTTCATTTCCCGGATTCTGAGCCTTAACCGTAATTATAGCAGTACCTTTATTTTTTGCAGTTATATTACCATTTTGGTCAACTTCGGCAATATCGGGATTATCTGATTTCCATTCAGTTGTATATCCATAATCCTCTCCCTTAACAGTAGTTTTTACAGATGTGGAAGTACCGTTATTGAGAGTTATATTCCTCTTGCTAGTTGTAATACTGATTCCCATTGGTTCAAAGATAGTACCCTTTGTATAGTCGATAGAACCATCCGCATGAAGATATCTCCACTCACCACCGTATGTTGGAGCAAGAGAAAGCTCGTTGCGAGAAATGTTGTTAACATCAACAATGTAAATCATATTGTTGAATGAGGTTGTACCTTCCGGGTAGTTGGGATTTTCACCAACTGAATAGTAATCAGTACCGATGTTAACTGTCTGGCAGTTTTTACCCCAATTTGGATTAGGTTCTGCACTTTGTTCAGGATCAAGTCCGCCGTCGATTCCGTTGGAGAAGACGATTGTACCAACATTTATTGGAACATCAATGTAGTAGATGTTGTCAAGACCTGAAGCCTTCATCTGGTAAGACTTCTGCCATGATTCACAAGCGTATTTACCATCCCACCAGTAGCAGGTTGCTGTTGCATTTGTAAAAGTTTTCCAATTATGAACATTTCCAGAAGAGTCCTTTACATCAACAGGCATATATAAAAAATATCTATTACACTTAACGCTCTGTGGAGGATAGAAGAAACCTCCACCGTATGTTATACCACTTGTTTCACCTATTTCGTTTGTTGTAGCTGGAGGGGCATAAGTTGTTTCTACGGGATCTGGGCTAACCTTAACATCATTGACATAAGCCTCCACATAGAGATCCTTTGTAAGAACAATCTTAACAGTTGAGTCAGCCTCTGTAATCATAAGTTGAACATTAGCACCACCAGGTCCGATAAGACCATCGTAACCGTAAGCTGGATCCCAAGAACCATTTGTTGTTACCTTATATTCATAAGGTGTACCATCACTCTTAGGTTGAACACCGGTGATTGTAATTTCATAGGAACCGTCTTCTACTGCAGTCATCTTGTTTATTTCTGATTTTTGATTCCACAAAACACCATTACAAAGACCAGCCTCTCCTGCAATGTAGTGTTCTATAACCTCTGTTGAAACTGTACTATTAGATAATGCTGTATAGTTAGTTTCCTCCGCAAAAACAGTCAGTCCTGCAAACGAGGAACAGACTATCAACAATGACAGAATGATACTAACAAATCTTTTTGCTCTCATTAAAATTCCTCCTCAAAATTCAATAGTTCCGATGTATATAAATATCATCTAACACATCATAGGGAAATTTTACCACCAATTTTTTGGTATTTCAACATTTTTTACAAAAACATTTCTTATTTTTTGATTTTTATACACTACTGTAAGTTTTCTCATTTCGTCAATTATTTCAATTCTTTTTTATATCCTTTGTTATAAAAGCAACCCAAAAGTTTCAGCATAATATGTTTCATTCCGATTTACTTGGTTTTGAATTATTTATGTGGATAACAGCATCCAAATTATCAATGATAAATTGCTGTGCATTACGGTTGTAAAGTACTGCTTCGTAAGTTCCGTACTGACCAACACGCTGTTCGCTGAAAATGCCAATACCTTTACCTTTTTCAGAAGGTAGTTTTTTATTTTTGTTATTTATCGTTACAATATTTAGCAAATCAATACTAACAAGCCAATTTGTAAAGCTTGTAACCTTGAGTTCTTTTACATATATTGGGTCTATAAGTGCATTTACTCTTTTTGAAATTTCACTAATAAACAGAGGATTATCCGAAAACTCAAACTTTGAAAGCTGTTCCTGTGTGACTGAAAAGGGTATTCTCTCCGGCATATCAGCCTTAAACTTACCCTTATTATCAACTATCTGTTTAAGAATATCGGACACATAAAACATACATCTTGAAATTCTTACATTATTTACAATATCACTTTGGGGAATTTCTGTATTTGTCAGTGGGTTAAATCCGTTTGCAAGTTTTTCAAGATACATTTGTGCTCTTGCAATTTTATCAAGCTCTGTCATAATAACATCCTCTTTCAGAAACAATTAAATTCACCTTATTTAATCTAATAGAATTATATCTTTTTTAATTAATGCGGTCAACTTCATTGCCAAAAAAATTATATTTCCTCGGTTATAATTTTGCACTCCACATTAGATTTTTCTAACTTATCCGCAAAGTTTATTGCAATTAAAATTTAATACTGATAGCAATATGTGTGTATTCTCTTGTAGCATAAATGCTTTTTACACATTCTCATCTTTCCTGCTTATCATACCGTCAAATTAAATTCTTTTCTTTATGTAAATATTCATCACCTTATTGTACCTAAATTACAATAATATTGTATAATATTTTTATAATTTGTTGTATTTTTGGTGATTTTTATGAAACGCATTTTGTCCTTTTGCTTAGTTATAGTCATTGTGGTTTTTATGGGCTTTCATGTGGGTGCGTCTGTGAAGTCAAGCTATAAGTATTATCCAAATGGTAAGGTTTATTTTTGCTGTGACACCAGTAACGACTACTTTGTGTCTTTCAGCGGTAAAGACATAATAATTAACAGTATTGGCAAGAGTTATAAGAAAATCACAGCTGAAAGTGAAGTAATCAAGTGCAATTACGCAAGTGGACATTTTTACTTTTTCTTAAAGGCTGAAAATCACATTCCAAAAGCGATAAAATTCAATTACAGCACAGGCAGTATTTATACTACAACATTTAGTGAACTAAAGGATAACGGATATCTTACCTGTTCTGTTGATAATAAAGGTTACTACTATATTGCTGAATATAGGTCAAAACTAAAGGTCTATAAGTGCTCACAACAAGGCGACATTGTTAAAACCTTTTCTTTTGAGTTGCCTGTGAGTCAAATTGACACTACCGACGGAACATTTCAACTTGTCCTAACAAGCTCAGGACTCTATAAGATACAAAACGATACAATTTTCAAAGTAAATTGCAAGTATCCGGGTTTTCCAATGACTATGATTAGTAAGACCTACTTTTCTGCCGATAATATTGTGCGTGATATTTCTAAGGATGGAAGTGAGGTTTGCCCATATAAAAACTGTAAAACTGCAATACTTAACAAGGGTTACTCATACAGTGAAGGAAAGACTATATACTATACTCCTTTTGGTAAAGACAATCCGCAAAAATACTACAAAGCAGACGGCAATATAAAATATCTGTTCGGTACCGGTGAAAAAATCTGTTTTATTACAGACTCCGGTGCTTACAAAATAAGTACAAGTGAACTTAAAACCATAGAAAGTAATAATAAACCAACCGATTCCACAAACAACGGTACAATTATTGATGGTAGTACAATAACAAGCAATACCTACACCATAGGCAACAAATACATTACAAATGTACCGCCAAAGACCACAATAAGCACATTCAAAAACAATGTAAGCTATGATGGGTTTGAAATCAGCTTTTTAGGCAATGGAAGTCTTAAAACCGGCGGATACATATCGACAAATATGGATGTGGTTTTTTCAAATAACGCAACTAAAATTAGCAGAAAGATTATAGTCAACGGTGACATCACCTGTGACGGAAATGTAAGCTCTAAGGACACCAACCTTATGATGAAGTATCTACTTGGTACATCAACCATAAATAATGTTTGCAGAAAAGCCGGAGATGTGACAGGTAACGGAAAACTAAGCAACGCAGACCTGGTAGCAATTGCTCAGATGAGGGAATGATTTTCACTTCACATAATGACTTTTTAAATCTATTTTTATCATTTTTATAGATGCATTTTCTATAAGACTACAAATAATACCGACCTAAAAGCCAGTTTTCACACTAACTGCTTAGGTCGGTATAATTTTTTGAATAGTATTGAATTGACTATAAAAGCACAACATATTTAGTTGCATTTCCAGTTATTGTTATTCCCACTCGCAAAACAAAAACAAACCTTAACTGATTTTGTTTTAGCGTTTTGACACAATTTGATTGCATTTGTCTTAGATTACCCTAATTGCATAGGTTATCCTAACTTTTGCTATCATTTGGCTATCACGGTTTGCTATCACTTTTTAAGCTCTCGTGTCAACAAATTGATTATATCTCATATATGAGCATTTTTCAAGAAAAATAGCATTATTCCGTCTTTATATCAACAATCTGAGTATACAATTGTTCTGTGATTTGGCGCATAATCTCACTATTAATGTCACGCATATTACTATACTTGGTAACATCTATTTTAACGACATCAGAGGGAATCAAATCCTTGTTGACATTACAACACTCGTTCTTTATTTGCGTGAGATAGTGTTGAGTTTTGAACTCCACATATGCATTTTTATCATCTGTTGATAAAGGCCAAAATGCGCATTTATAACTAAATCTTGAGCGTAATTCAGGCGGCAAATACTCTCCTATTTTTTCCTTTGGCATGTTTGAAGTGAAAATAATGATATACTTATTTAGGTCATATTCACGCCCTAAGGAATCAGTGAATTTACCCTCTTCGAGTAACTGTAAGAAGAAATTATATACTGATTTGCTTGCCTTTTCAAACTCATCAATTAAAATCACTTTACTACGGCTACACATCAATTTATCCGGTAATTCGCCTTTGTTACTACCAATATATCCACGTGGACTGCCAATCAAACTATTTAATGCGTCTTGTGCACTATAGTTTCCAAAATTTATTTTTATTATAGGTTCATCTGCTGCTAATTTCTGATGAAGCAATCTTGCGACTTCAGTTTTTCCAATACCTGAAGCTCCACAAATTAGCACAGAAAAGATTGGTTGTTGACCAATCCGATTAAAAACTCTGTATTTAGTAAGTTCTTCCTTTAAGCGTCGCTTAAACAATTGGTTTCCAAAAAGATTGGCATCTAAATGATTCAGAACATCATCGAAGTCAGCTTGATCAATATCAACAATATTCGTGATTGGATCCCTTTC
>JBJEOZ010000116.1:0-7179 GCA_051880975.1 Ruminococcus sp. | reverse complement strand
AATTAGCTCTTGTGAGGACAAGTTCCATAAAGCTGACTTGGTCCTACTTTTTTATTGCAAAAAAGGAGGATGCAGGATGGCAATGACAAAGCGAGAGTTAATTCAGTTCATGGACGAGCTGGTGGAGTTAGCCAGTGAGGAGAACAAGACAAGAGCAATCTTGGTAAAAGAAAAATTCATTAGTGATTTTGAGAAAAGTTACGAGTATGAAAAGGAGGTTCAGACAGAGGTTTCCTATCTGCCGCCATATTATATAGCAGCTATGCCGGATGATGTGCAGGAAGAAATAAAGCAGAAAGTAATAGCGGCACTTACCGAGCATGGTGAGTGTACCCCGGAAAACATTGAGAATGCCATGTGTTCCAAAATCTACGACTTGGAAAATCTGATTGATATTCGGGAGTATGTAGAGAGGATGGAGGAAGAACAGAGAAAGAAGCAGGAACAGTCGGGGAGGGGCGGCAGATGATAGGAATAGGGATATTGACAGCACTTGTAGGGTTAGTGTTTTATGCGCTGATCAGGTCGGCAGGAATGGCAGACCGTAAACTTGAGGAAATCCAGAGGCTTACCGCCGAGAGAGAGGCGGGTGGCTCAAGTGGGAATTAACGTCAGGGTACAGAAATCTCCAAAGCCTTTAGATGTTATTGAAGTACAGGCAAAGTTAGAAAGAGATTTGAGAAGCTGTATGCGGTGCAGATTCTTCTACGGAAACAACAGACAGTGTATAGCAAAGAAATGTGTAAAAGAGGACGCACAGCCTAAAGCAGTGGAGCAGAAAAAGGAAGATGAATGTATCGGGTGTCCGTACAGACAGTCAGAAAGATACTGTTTTCCATGTATGAAAAAGCTGCTTGGAATAGAGGAAAAGGAGCATGAGAAAGAAATTGTTTTTGAACAGGAGGAAAAGAAAGATGGATAGACATATTGAAGTAATCGGAATCGACCACGGCTGGTCCGGCATGAAAACGGTCAGTCAGGTATTTACCACCGGAGTAAAGGAGATCACAACAGAGCCTGCGTTTTTTAACAACGTGGTGGAGTACAACGGTTCCTACTATAAGGTAGGCGGCAGAAGATTAGAGGTAAGGGACTTGAAAGTCGAAAATGACAACTTCTATCTGCTTACGCTGGCAGCGGTGGCAAAAGAGCTGAACAGACGGGGAATGAGAAATGCAAATGTTCTTTTATCCGTTGGGTTACCGCTCACCCGTTTTGGAGCAGAAAAGCAGGACTTCATCGACTACTTATCAAGAAATAAGGAAGTGACCTTCCGCTTTGACAACGAGCAGTACCGGATGAATATTGCAAGGGTATCGGTATTCCCTCAGTGCTATGCGGCGGTTGCCGACAGAATGAAGACTCTTCCGAAAAGGGTGGTAGTCGTGGATATAGGAAGCTGGACGATTGACATTATGCCGATTGAAGATTCCGCTCCAAATGAAGCAGAGTGCATCACAATCCGGGAGGGACTGATTAAGTGCATGAGAACCATCAACGAGGAATGTATGAGGCAGTATGGCAGGGAACTTTCCGAGGAAGATATACAGGAGGTCATGAGAAACGGAAAGAACGATAAGCTGCCACAGAAGTACATGACGATTGTGGAGGATGCCCTCAGAGCCTATGTGGAAAAGGTTTACAACATTCTTTTAGAGCATGGATATACTCTTGATGTGACAGAAATCGTCTTTGTAGGCGGTGGTGCAACCGTGGTGAAGCGTTATGGAAGCTATGAGGGTAACAATATCCAGTATATCGAGGATGTAAAGGCAAATGCCAAAGGATATGAATATCTTGGAAAGCTGTATCTTTCCACCCACAAAAAAGAGTTTGGATTGGGGTGATTGTAGATGGGCAAAGGAAATATTGTATATCACAACCTCAGAATGAATCTGGATAATGAACAGCACAGACGGGTACATTCGGTTTTAGCTGAGCTGAATACCGATGTTCATAAATCAGTCAACCAGTTCCTGATAGATGCGGCAGACAGTTATATCAGCCGCCTCGCAGGAAATGAGCTGACAAAGGAGCCGGAGCAGACGGGAGAATGTCTGTATGTCAGGCGAGAGGAACTGGAACAGATACGAAGGGAAATCAAGGACGAGCTGCAAAGAGAAGTCATTGTTACGCTGGGGACAGCTCTCGCAGGCGGAAAGATCATTCAGATGCCGCAGACTGTACCTGAAAGGGCAGTGGCAGAGCAGACGGACAGAGAAATTGAGACAGAGGCAGACGAAACAACATTGGGACTTGCTTCATCATGGGGCTAGTGGAAAGGAGGACTATTTATGGCAGGAATGATTTTGAGAAAGACAGGCGTGGTATTACTTACCATACTGAAAGGGCTGCTTCATGCGGTACTTATGATATTGAAACTGTTGTGCATGGGATTAAAGTTGTTTCTGCTCCTGCTTGCACTGGTCGCAAGAGTGGTATTATCCCTGGTCGGTGTGTCTGTCGGTGATTAGGAAAGGAGGTGTCTGTTATGTTCAGATATAAGTTTTATCAGGCGTACAGAAAGAATGCCAGAGCGAGAAGATTGATGGCATACTACAACAGAATCATGGTACAATAGCAGGAGGATGAAATGAACAGAATACGGGACAGTCCCTTAGCTCTTTGGAGCAGATTAAGAGAGCTGATCAGAGGCGTTCCGTAAATTGCAGATACAGATAAATACAGTTTACCCACGAGGGTAATGCCGCAGATGCGGCAGGGCAGTTTATGGAACGTAAGCCTGTCCCTCGTGGGAGAGAGGACAGGTGGTATTATGAGGAAACAAAGATTATTTCTCCTTTTATCCGTAACCATCCTGCTTCTTGCAGGATGCGGGGGAAAGGAAAATCAGGTAACAGAAGAACAGAATGTGGAGACAGAAACGCAGACGGTTTTAGAGGCTTTGGAAGATATTTCAGAGGAAAAAGAAACGGAAACTGTGACAGAGCAACCGGAGGAAACACAGGAATCCACGGAACCGGAGGAAAGTGCCACGGCAGAGGATGACAAGGAAAAAGACAATAGTTCAGAGGGACAGACTTCCTCTGCAACAGAAAAAGAGCAGGACTCACAGAACCAGAGTAATGCACAGAATGAACCGTCTAAACCTCAGACAACCGAACCGGATACCAAGCCGGAGCCGGAACCGGAGGCACCACAGGAACCGCAGACACCACAGGAACCGCAGCAGCCGTCACAGCCGGAGCCGGTTTCTTACAGTCCGCAGAGGGTTGTTCAGCTTGCAACGGAAAAGACGAAAGCAGCCGGGAAGATCTATATTCCCGATGACCTTGACCGGATGCTTGCAGAGGGAACCATTACGCAGGAGGATTACAATGACTGTTATCCGACAGACGGGGCAGGATACCTTGAGTTTTATGTGGCAATGGATTTGAATGAAGCAAGGGATGTCAGCGGTACGGTCAAATTTAACAGTGAGGATGACATTGCAGCGAATATAGCAGGAATGTACAGCTCACTGCCACAGCAGTATTTCTATATCGAATACCACGGAACGGTGATGTATGGAGATAAAGAGTGCTATGTGTTCTATTGTTACCGGGCATAAAAAAGAGAATAAGAAGTATGAAAAAAGCAGGCTGAAAAAGACCTGCTTTTTTCATGCCCAAAATCAGGAGGACATTATGAAGCAGAAGTTTAAAAGATGGATGGCAGGTCTGCTTGCTGTCTTAACGGTATTCACTTCTCTGTTTACCAATGGGACAACTGCATTTGCCGCAAGTGCCAGTGCAAATATCTCATTCTGGTATGCTTCCACAAAGGATTCCGGGGAGGTAAGTGAGTTAAAGGCAGGATACAGTCATGGAAAGGTATTGTATGCCATGATTGACGGGCATTCCGCTTATTGTATGAACTTTGGTCTGGCAGCCAAAGGCGGGCAGCTTATGAACAGCTATGATAATTCCAGCACAAGCCTTACCGATACGCAGGCTCTATATTTAAGATACTGCCTGTACTATGGCTTTTCATCCACAAGTACATCGGCACCGAGCAATGACCAGTGCGATCAGTACATTGCAACGCAGTCGATGGTGTGGATTATCGAGAAAGGCATTTACGGGACAGCAAGTGCGGATTCCGCAGCAAAGAAACTGTGTGACACAGCACCAAACCCAACAGCGTCATATCAGTATTATGCGACCTTAAAGAGTAACATTGATGCGGGTATCAATGCTGTCATTCCCAGCTTTGCGGCTTCCAGAAAAAGTCAGGCTCCGACCTATGAGCTGAAATGGAATGAGACGAACCAGAGATTTGAAACCACTTTGACAGACAACAACGGGGTACTGTCCGAGTTTGACCTGTCACTCAGCGGATATAGTACAAGCAGGAATGGAAACAGCCTTACAATTTATTCGTCAGAGGTTAATACAAATGACACAACAGGCACATTTACCTCAAACAGCGGTAAGGTGGAAGTGACCGGAAGCTGTGTGTTCTGGCTGACCGGAAAATCCGGGGATCAGGAGTTCGTGTCAGAAGTTCCGCATGGTGATCCGCTCCCTGCCTACATCAAGGTAAAAACAGAGAATATCGGATATGGCGAGCTTTACAAAAAGGATGAAGCAAGTGGAGTAAACTTAGCCGGAGCGGTGTACGGAATCTATTCTGACAGCTCCTGCAAAAATCTTGTGCAGACCATTACCACAGACAAGAATGGTTATGCAAAGTCCGGGGCATTGGTAGCGGGAACCTATTATATGAAGGAAATCACTGCACCGAATAAGTATGTGGTAAGTGACAAGGTTCATACCTTGCAGGTAAAGGCGGGCAAGACAACAACCGTCAATGCCACAGACAAGGAGCAGCTTGGAGCCATTACCATTTACAAGGAAGGAGAAGTTCTGACCGGGTGGAACGGTTCCAACTTCACTTACGAAACGAGAAAGCTGCCGGGAGCGACCTTCAAGGTAACAGCCGGTGCGGATATTTACAAGGCGGATGGTACAAAGGTGTATAACAAGGGTGATCTGATTGCGGAAAACCTTGTGACCGGAAATGACGGAAAGGTGCTGTTATCCAACCTTCATTTAGGAACCTATGTGGTAACAGAAACCGCAAGCATTAACGGATATACCATCAATACCACACCTCAGACAGTCAATATTGAGTACAAGGATCAGACCGTAGAGGTACAGTATGAGGCAACCAGCATTTACAACAACAGACAGAAAGCTGCTGTCAGCGTGACAAAGAAGGATGCCGATACGGAAAATCCTCTGGACGGAGGAAAGTACACTCTGTATGCCGGAAATGACATTAAAAATTATGATGGCAACGTGATTGTAACAAAGGGTACAGCTTTGCAGACCGTTACAACAGGAGAGGACGGAAATGCAGCATTTACCGTAGATTTGCCTATTGCAAACAGTTACTATGTTTCCGAAACTCAGGCTCCTTACGGATATATCAGAAATTCGGAGGATATTTATTCCTTCAATTTCAATTATCTGTCAGAGACAACGGCAAGTGCATCCTTTGCCCATACTTTTGAAAACGACCATACCACAGCCAAAATCCGTCTTTACAAAGTGGATAAGGAAACAGGAAAAGCAGTTCCACAGGGAGATGCAAGCCTGACAGGGGCAGTTTACGGAGTATATGCAAGAGAGGATATCGTGCATCCCGATGGTGCAACCGGAGTTATCTTTAAGGCAGGCGATCTTGTTGCAACCATTACAACCGATGAAAATGCGGAAGCCGAGATTAACAACCTTTATCTTGGAAAGTATTATCTGAAGGAAATTCAGGCACCGGAAGGGTATCTGTTAGACGAGGCAGAGCATGATGTGGTGTGTGACTATGAGGGCGATTTAGTACCGGAAGTGGCAAGAAGTACAAAGTCCGAGGAACAGGTGTATAAGCAGCCCTTCCAGCTCATTAAGGTTTCTGACAACGGAGAGGATACGGAAGCACCGCTTTTAGAGGGTGCAGGTTTTACCGCCTATCTCAAATCTTCATTAATCGTAAAGGAAGATGGAAGCTATGACTTTGACAGTGCAAATCCTGTTGTGATTGGTTCAAACGGGGAAACAACCCTTTATACGGACAGCAAGGGGCATCTGGTGACACAGCCTATTCCTTACGGAACCTATGTGGTTGTGGAAACGGTAGTACCTCACAATGTAAAGGAAATCAAGCCTTTTGAGGTTCACATCACAGAGAACCACCCTACCGAGCCGCAGGTGTGGAGAGTATTCATTGACCGTGAATTTACAGCAAAGCTCCGTATCGTAAAAAAGGACAGCAAGACCGGACAGACGGTGCTTGTTCCAAATGCTGAGTTTAAGATTTACAATCTGGACACAAAGGAATATGTTGTGCAGTACACCACTTATCCTACAAAAGTGAAGCATACTTCTTTCTTCACTGATGGGGACGGGGACTTAATCCTGCCGGAAACATTGAAACTCGGTAATTACCGCATTGAGGAAGTGGCAGCACCGGATGGATATGTGGTAAATGAGGACTATATCACTTTTGCGGTGGATACAGATACCGCTTATGAAACCGATCCTGACACCTATGAGGCAATCATTACCGCTGACTATGTGGATCAGCCTGCTGTTGGTGAGCTGACTGTTGAGAAGAAAGGCGAGGTTCTGGATTCCTACAAAGGCGGTCTGTTTGCGGACAGCGAGGAAAAGGAATTTGTCTATAAGGAAGGAAGCCTTGCAGGAGCAGAGTTTGCAGTCTACGCAGCCGAGGACATTTATACCAACGACTACCAGAAGGACGAAAACGGAGAGCGTACAAAGTATTACAGCGAGGGCGATCTGGTGGCAACTCTTGTCACAGATGAAAACGGAAAGGCAGTTCTTTCCGACATTCCTCTTGGAACTTACAGGGTTGTGGAAACAAAAGCTCCTTATGGATATGTTCTGAATAAGGAGGAGCAGACAGTAACTTTTGTCTATGTGAATGACAAAACTCCGGTCATCAAAGAAAGCATGACATTTGAGAATGACAGACAGAAAGTGGACTTATCCGTTTTGAAGCTGGATGAGGAAACAGAGCTTGCCATTGCCGGGGCAGAATTTGGCTTATATGCGGCAGAGGATATTGAAAATGCAGACGGTGAAGTGATCATTGAGAAAGATACCCTCCTTGAACTTGCTGTATCCGGTACAGACGGAAAAGCAGAGTTTGTTAAGG
>JBJEOZ010000115.1:0-7276 GCA_051880975.1 Ruminococcus sp. | reverse complement strand
TTGAAAAAATAAAATCATTTTTCTAAATTGTAAGTACCATTTTTGGTACATCTAATGTTGTATAATATGTTTAATTGATAATATAGGCGGTGAAATTATGCTTAATTTTATAGCAGGAAACAGCGGAACAGGAAAAACAACCTATATCCAAAATCTCCTTGCCGATATGGTGCGTAAGGGAGAAGATAAAATCCTGTTTATTGTACCCGACCAAAGCTCCTTTGACACAGAAAAAGCATTTCTCCAAATGTTAGGTCCAAAGGACTCCCTGAAAATCAAGGTTATGGGTTTCACAAGGCTCTGCGACTACATTTTTTCAGTAAACGGAAGTAACGGAAAACTAACCTTAGACGAGGGCAGTAAGGCAATTTTAATGTCACTTGCCCTAAATGAATGTTGTGACAATATGCCTCTTTTTTCAGGCACAAAGAATAAAAACGAGCTTATTTCCCTAATGCTTTCCGCTGTCAGCGAATACAAAACCTGCAATATCACAGGAGAAGATATTTTAGAAACGGCAAAGCATATTACTGACGAAACATTAAAAGAAAAGCTAAAGGAAACATCCCTTGTGATGGACACTTTTAACCTTTTTGTCAACAAAAGCTACCTTGACCCCGACGATTATGTAATAACAGGACTTAATTCTTTAAAAGAAAATAATATATTTAACGACTACATAATCGCCCTTGACTCCTTCAGCGGTTTCACAAATGCAGAACTTATGCTACTTGAAAAGCTGATGACAGACAGCAGAGAATTTTATATATCCCTGACAACCGATTGCCAAAGCAACAACGAATTATTCTTTACAACAGAAAGAACAATCCGTCAGCTAAAACGAATTGCAAAGAATAACAATGTAAAAATCGCATCAATAAAGCAATTAAATGATGATGTCCGTTTCAAAAATAAAGACCTAATTCCGATTTTGCACAATGTTTATCGTGTTGAAAAGGAGCCTGTTGAAAGTCAGCCAAAGGATATACTTCTTTATGAATGTGGCAACAAATACACAGAAAGCGACTTTGTTGCAAGGAATATAAAACAGCTGATTATTGAAGAGGGTTATACCTATGACGATATTGCAGTTGTCTTTCGTGATGAAAATTCCTATGATGGTGTAATCGACACAACCCTTAAGAAGTACGATATTCCTTACTTTATGGACAAAAAAGAGGATATTTTTTCAAAGCATTTAATAAAGCTTGTAAACTCTGTTTTTGATGTTATAAATTCTTCTTATAACAGGGAAAAGGTGCTGAATGTGCTGAAATGCGGACTTATGTCCTTTACCCAAGAGGAAATCTCAAACTTTGAAAACTACCTTTTGATGTGGGATATAAAGGGTGCAAGGTTTACAAAGCCTTTCACAGACAATCCCCGTGGCTTTGTAAGTGAATTTTCAAAGGGTGACCAAAAACTGCTTGACCAGATTAACAGGGTGAGGGATACACTAATCACCCCGATAGTTAAGTTTAGAGAATTTTCAAAGGAGCAAGACCCATCTGTAATTACAAAAAATCTTTATAATCTCCTCATTACATACAAAATTCCTGAAAATATTGTTTCAATGTGCCAAACTCTAACAAATGCAGGGGAGGAGGATTTTTCTGACGAGCAACGCAGACTTTGGGATATTCTTATGAATGTCCTTGATAAGATGTATTCAATCTTAGAGGGCAAAAAGCTGTCACTAAAGGAGTACGGAGAACTGCTTTCACTCCAGTTTAATTACACTGAAATCGGCTACATTCCACGCTCAATAGACCAAGTTGTAGTGTCAGGTATTGAGCGTGTACGACTAACCCAAAAGAAAGCAATTTTCGTAATGGGCTGTAACGAGGGTGTTTTCCCAAAATCCCCGTCACCCTCTGGAGTGTTTACCGACAGTGAGCGAAAACTCCTTATTGAACAGGGACTTGAAGTCAACGATTCTTCTTTAGAACTGAACTTTAAGGAAATGTACCTTGCCTACTATGCACTTACTTTACCCTCAGAAAAACTGTACATAAGCTACTGCAACAGCACCCTAAAGGGAGAGTCTATGTCCCCATCATCTATTGTAAGAGAAGTTACATGCATCTACCCGAATGTTAGTTTTTCCGATGACTCCTTAGTTTCAACCTCCGACAAATTGTGGAGCGAAAATTCAGCCTTTGAATACACAGCAAAGTCCATAAGGAACAGCAGTAAAACACAAGACGCCCTAAGAAATTACTTTAGCCAAAAAGAAAAATACGGCGAAAAAATTAAAGTAATTGAAAAAACCATTAAGGACGAACCTGCAAAAATCAACGATAAAGACCTTGCCGAAAAGCTGTTTGGCAAGGATTTGTACCTTTCCGCCTCACAGGTAGAGGTGTATCACCTATGCAAATTCAAGTATTTTTGCCAGTACGGACTTAACGCAAAGGAACTTCGTCCGGCTCAAATGGACTCCCTCCAGTATGGTACACTTATGCATTACCTTATGGAAAGATTTTTAAAGGAGCATAAAAAGGAAGAATATATCCGCTATTCAGAAGAAAAAATTTCCTCCGTTATTTCTAAGTATATAAACGACTATGCCGATAATGAACTTGGCGGAATTGACGACAAACCTCCACGCTTTAAGTACCTTTATTACAGAATGAAGGATAACGCAATAAATTTACTTATACATATTATCGAAGAACTTGCCCAAAGTGACTTTGAGCCTGTTGCCTTTGAGCTTGGTGTGGGTGAGGACATTCCAAATTACACCATCACCCTTGATGACGACACAACCCTTAGTGTAAGAGGTTTTGTGGACAGAGTTGATGTTATGGAAAAGAACAACGAAAAATTCATAAGGGTTGTTGACTACAAAACAGGCGTCAAGGAATTTAAAATCGGAGATATTCTCTACGGTCTGAATCTGCAAATGCTGATTTACCTTTCTGCAATCAAGAAAAACGGAAAGGACTATTTTGGAGAAAATATTGTCCCCTGCGGAGTACTGTATCAGCCCTCATCAACAGGCTTTGTTTCTGCCAACATTAACTCAACAGATGAAGAAATCCAAAAGGAGCAAAACAAAAACCTAAAAATGAGTGGTATTATCCTTGACAACACCTCAGTAATTATGGGTATGGATAAGACAGGAAAAGGAACATATATCCCCGTAAAAATAGGCAAAAACGGACCAACAGGCGGAAAGGATACTTTGTTTAACCTTGCGGAAATGGGTATGATTTTCCGAAACATTGATGAACTTCTAACCCAAATGGCAGAAACACTCCATAGGGGAGAAATAGAGTTTAACCCTGCAATGGACAAGTACAATGCCTGTGAATATTGCCCTTATATTTCCGTTTGCGGTTACGAAGAGGGCAAAAATTGCCGACAAATTCTAAAACTAAACAAAGAAGAAGTTATGGAAGAACTGAAAAAACAGGAAAAGGAGGAAAGTGAAGATGCCAAACTGGACTAAAAATCAAGAGGATGCCATTAACTCCACAAGGGGTTCTGTTCTTGTTTCCGCCTCTGCCGGTTCAGGCAAAACAGCGGTACTTGTAGAAAGGGTAATAAACCGCCTTACAGACGAAAACAACCCAACTCCGGCAGACAGAATGCTTGTTGTAACCTACACCAAGGCAGCTGCCGCCGAGATGAAAGAAAGAATTATAGCAAGACTTTCACAGCTTATAAAGGAAAATCCCTTTGACACAAATCTCCGCCGTCAACAGCTTAGGCTTCAAAATGCCCACATTTCCACAATCCACTCCTTTTGCAGTGAGCTTGTAAGGGAATACTTTTACATACTAAATGTTAGCAAGGACTTCCGAATTGCAGATGACAGCGAACTAATTTTGCTGAAAAACGAGGCTATGGAAATCACCTTTGACGACCTTTACAGCCAAAAGGACAACAGCGACTTTCTAAGCCTTGTAGAGCATTTTTCCGGGAACAAAAACGACAAGGAACTGCAAAAAGCAGTCTTTAAGATGTATGACTTTCTACTTTCACATCCTTTCCCCGAGGATTGGATGGCAGAAAAACTCTCCTACTATAACCCTGAAAATATAGATGAAAATCCGTGGGCAGAGGTGCTTTTTGACTATGCCTTGTCAGGTCTTGACTACGCCCTTGAAATCTGCCAAATCAACGAAAACGAGGTTAAAAAGGAAGAAAAACTTGACGAAAAAATGACTCCTGTCTTTAACAGCGACAGAATGTTAATCAACTCATTAATTTCAGCCGTAAGCAGTAGAAGTTGGAATACGATTTTTGAAGAACTTTCTAAAGTATCCTTTGACAGAATGCCCTCAATAAGAGGCTACAAGGATAACCCACTAAAAATCTTCCTCTCAAACAACCGAGAAACATACAAAAAAGTAATTACCGACTTGCAAGATTACTTTTTCTGTGATGAAGAAACCTGCAAAAATCAGGTGATACTCCTTGAACCTGTTGTAAGGGAAATGTTCCACACAGTAATAAAGTTTAAGAATAACTTTGAAACCCTTAAAAACGAAAGGAATATCCTTGACTTTAGCGACCTTGAACACCTTGTAATAAAGTTACTTGTAAAAAAGGACGAGAATGGTATCACCCTAACCCCGGAGGCTGAAAAAATTTCTTCATCCTTTGACGAGGTAATGGTGGACGAATATCAGGATGCAAACGAAGTACAGGACATCATATTTAAAGCTGTTTCGGGCAACGAAAAGAACCTGTTTGTGGTTGGAGATGTAAAGCAGAGCATCTATTCATTCCGTCAGGCTATGCCACAAATCTTTATAAAAAGACGAGATAATTACCCGGTTTACGACAGCGAAAAGGACAATTATCCCGGTAGAATAATTCTTGAAAAGAATTTTAGGTCAAGAAGTGAAGTCACCGACTCAGTAAACTTTATCTTTCGGCTTTTGATGTCAAGGGAATGTGGTGAAATCGACTATAATAAGGAAGAATACCTTGTTTGCGGTGCAAATTACAACCAAACCGATGACACAAAGGTTTCACTTAACTTAATTGATATGGATAGTATGGAGGAAAGCGACATCTGCATTGCCGAGGCTGATTTCATAGCGCAGGAGATTAACCGTATTAAGGGCGAAAGAATGGTAAACGACAAGGGTACACTTAGAAAGCCACAGGATAAGGACTTTGCCATACTTCTCCGTTCCTCCAACAAATATGCCCAAGATTATGTTAACCGCCTAAAGCTGTGGGGAATACAGGCGTCCTCCTCAGTCAGCGACACATTCCTTTCCAACAGAGAGGTTATGATTATCCTAAATTTACTAAGAGTTATTGATAACCCACTTAGGGATATTCCTCTGCTTTCCGTTATGATGAGCCCTCTCTACGGTTTTACAGCTGATGAACTTGCCGATATGCGTGGCGGTGACAAACACCGCAGTATCTACCTTTCCCTAAAAGCCTACGCAGAGGGCGGAAGTACAAAAGCACAGTCATTCCTAAGTGAACTTCATCATTTTCGCACATACTCCGTAACAATGTCCCTGGGTGACCTCATAAATAAAATTTATGAAGAAACAGCTTTTCCCTCATTACTTCGTGGAATGTACGAAAGTGATGCACCGCAAAACAACATTCTCCTTTTCAAGGAATATGCAGATAATTTTGAGAAGAACGGTCTAAAAGGTCTTTCCTCCTTTATAAACTACATTGACAGCGTAGAAAATCAAGGCAAAGATTTGGAGTCCTCCAAAGACAGCGGTATGGCTGATACAAACACCGTAAAGGTTATGAGTATTCACGGAAGTAAAGGACTTGAATTTCCATTTGTTTTCCTTGCCAATATATCAAGGAAATTTGTGTCAGATGCCAATAAAAATGTACTTCTCCACAAGGACTTAGGCTTTTCCACAAAGCTCCGTGACTTTACCCGTAAGGTCAGCGTTAACACTGTTCCAAGACAGGCAACATCAGTGAAAATGGGCAACAGCGAAAAGTCCGAGGAGCTTCGTATCCTCTATGTTGCCCTCACAAGAGCAAAGGAAGAACTCCATATGGTATGCGCCCAAAAGGGTATGGAAAACTACATCAAAAGAATAGCCTCCAAAATCACAAATTCCTGTTATCTCCATCCGTTTTCCGTTTCCTCCGCAGGAAAAATCTCCGATTGGCTTGTTATGTGCAGTCTTGTTCACCCTGACGGTAAAGAAATTCGTGATATTGCAGGTATGGAAAACTACTCAAAATATCTGCCCTGTCCAAGGTGGAACATTAAGTACATAGATAACCCTGTTAAGGAAATAGAAATGGAAAAGCAGACTGAAACCGTTGTAACCACTGTAACAGAGGACACAGACGAATTTATTGAGGAAATCATAAGGGAAAGATTTAACTTTGAATACAAAAACAAGGACATCAATACTTTACCTGTTAAGGTTTCCGTATCGGAGATTTCACACACTGTTTCAAAAGAAAAATTCAGTACGGTAATGCAACGCCCACAGTTTATGTCAGAAAATTCAATGACACCAACGGAAAGGGGAAATGCATTCCACAGCACCCTACAGCATATTGACTTTGCAAAGGCAAAGGATGATTTAGATGGAGAAATCTCAAGGCTTGTAAATTCAGGTTACATAACAAGTCAGCAAAGTAATGTGCTTAATAAAAGGATGCTCCAAAATCTTCTGTCCTCACAAATTATAAGTGATGTTATTAATTCCAAAGAGGTATACAGAGAATTTCGCTTTAACACCAAGATAAAGGCAAAGGAGGCACTTGAAAACACACCCGAAAACCTTTCTGATGTAGAAATTATCCTCCAAGGCTCCGTTGACCTTGCCTACCTGTCAGACGGAAAGCTGAACATTGTAGACTACAAAACCGACAGAGTAAAGGATGTGTCCGAACTAAAGGAACTATACTCCCGACAGTTAAGCCTATATAAACAGGCAATGGAGGAATGTACCAAGTACAAAGTGGATAAATGTATAATCTATTCAATCCGTCTTGGCGAATTTGTTTTTGTATAGCACTTTACACAAACAAAATTTATGAAATTGGTATAAAATGACAGTATACTTTTCTATAAATTGGTTGTATAATAATGTTAAAGGATAATAAATAAAAATAATTTAAAAATAGTGAAATTAAAGGGGCTGTTTGAAATGTTTATTTTATAGTTATTTGTACCATAGCAAAATAATTATTTTTAATTATAATTTTATTAATTTTACAATTTTAGTTATACTATTTTTGGGAGGTGTTTTTATGTATAAAAAATTTATTGCAATTATGATGATTTTAGCTATGATAGTAGTATCTACTT
>JBJEOZ010000114.1:0-7354 GCA_051880975.1 Ruminococcus sp. | reverse complement strand
GGAATAATAAACGCACTTAAATTTTTCTCCATTTTTTACAGAATAATTTTTGATAATATCAACCTTAGGAAACACAAATTATCTAAATCTCAAATATATATTTTGCTTTCCCTTGTATATGGGAAAAAGCTGACGGTTAGCAATATTGCAAAGATGACCTCCACCTCAAAGGAGCAAACAAGCAGGGCAATATCCGCCTTGGTTGAGGAGGGATATGCCGAAAAAACCTGTGACACTAACAACAAGAGAATTGTGTTAATTAGTATGACTCAAAAAGGTTACGACCTAATGACACAGGGTCGTGAAAGCGTAAATCAGCGTATTACAGAAAAATTCAAGCTCCTCCCTCAGGATGACAAGGAAGAATTTTTGAAATCAATGAGATGTGTTTTTGAAACATTTAAAAAGATTTCCGAAATTGATTTGGATAAATAAACAGATAAAAATATAGGACTGTTACTGAAAATTTGTAACAGTCCTTTTTTCATGACCTGATGCCCTCGATATTATTTATGTAAGGGCATTTTTCTGCAATATTATCCAATACAAGATTTGCTTTATTTTTGTTGATATGAGAAATTATGTTTTCATCAAACACAATACTGCACTCAACCTCTGCCATAACAGGAATAAACTGTGACGAGATAATATATTCATCCTTTCCGTCAGTTTCTCCTGCTGTGGGGCTTGACAACACAATTCCTATGTGACAAACCTTATTATCCTTTAGGCAAAACAGCAAATCGCCCTTAATGATTATTGATGCAACAGGCTCATTATTCTTTACAGGAATAATAAATTTATTATCATCAATAAAGCTTTGAAAATCCTCTCCCTCTAAAACTGCAAAAAAGTTTTTGCCCTCATACCGTTTTATTCCTGTATCAGCCTTGTTTTTCGGGGATAAGTTTTCCGACTTTCTTCCGCTATTGCTATTAGAAATGTAGCTGTGCCATCTGGGAACATTCCTGCGAGTTTGGAGGAGTCGCCTGTTAAGACCTTTCTTTTGCAACAGCTTCTTTTCAAGTTTTCTGTTGTTAATAATCATTTTGGAGTAGCTTTCAAGCTCTTTGTCCGTTGTTGTAAGGACGCCCTCAAAGCACTCCGGAAAGATAAACACAGACTCTTTTCCCGAGAATTTTACTGTAAGCAAATTATCCTTTAGGGAGATTATTTTACCCTCACCAAAGGTTTTGTGTATAACGATTTTACCTTCCATTTCAGCCACCAAACAATTACTTATTCTTAATCAGGAAAATAGTTTCCCCCTGATTCATTCCCAAAATTTTACGCTCCACCTTTGGATGCTTAAAGCTCCTCACCATATCACGCAAAACAGTTCCGCTGTGGTACCCGTGAATAACCACAAGCTCATCCGTTCCCTTTGGCAGGGTTTTTAACTTTTCGGTCAACCGCCTTTTACCGCTGTCACGGGTTTCGTTGTGCAAATCTATTACCGCTGTACCCATAAAATCAACCTCTTACAATATATGCTGTGTTTTCCGAAATGATAACTGAATATTCACCTAAATTTTTCACAAGCACAGGAATATTCTTCTCATTGGCAACACTTGAGATTACCTCAACAGGCTTTTCGTATGCTGTTTCATAAGGTATGTTAAAATAATCGGAAAAATCCTTTAAGCTGTCAAAGGTATTTTCTTTTACAGAAACATCAGGAAAGTTATCCTGCAATACATAGTACTCTCCCACAAGTTCAATACCTATGTCGCAATTTTTCAGACTTCCTATATATTTAGGTGCGTCGTTTATGAGAAGTCCCGGCTTTAGATAGCCGATAGATACTGTTGTGTGGGACTTTACACATTTTTGCGAAAATCCGTTGTCACCGTTAAGTCCTGAATTAATGTCAACCGATATTACTGTACCTTGGGAATCGTTGATTTTGTCGATGATTTCTCCTGCCATTCCCCTTGCTGTGCCCTTAAAGCCTGTTCCGAAAATGCAGTCAACAATGATGTTGTAATTTTCAAAGGAAGTGTTTTCGTCACACAGGTGATAGGGAATTTTCGCATCCATACATTTTTCAAAGTAATATCTGCCGTCATCGGAAAATTTGTCCTTAAGCAGAAACAATGTAACAGGAACATCAATCTCCTTTAAAAGCAATGCAAGAACATATCCGTCACCGGCATTATTACCGCTGCCGCAGACTATGGCTACATTACCAAACCAGTTACAGCTTTCAAAGACACCAACACCTGCCTTGTACATCAGGCTTTTGCTGTCGATAAAATTTTCTATTGTGTAGGCGTCACTTTGACGCATTGTTTCAACTGAAATTACCTTTTCCATATGAACCTCTGCCCTTTTTTGTTGTTGCTACTATTATATCAAAGCATACCACTCCAAGTCAAACAAAGTTTGCCACAGCACAACTACAATTTTACCCTTATCAAATATCATAAAATCCATTCATTTTGATATAATAATAGTAGGGAAGTTTAAAATATAGGTCAAAGGAAAAAGTATTGACTATTGACTTTGGATATGTTAGAATATTTCAAAAGTTAACATTTTGAGGGAGTAGTAGCGCACTGCGTGACAAGTCAACAATCTCGGCTTATGCCTGGCTTGTCTTAAATAACCAGACTCAATGCCGTAACCACAGGTTGCATTGCGTCTTTTTGCCCGATAACCAAAGGACCTTTCGCCTTGGTTATCGGGCTTTTTATTTAAGTTTTAGGAGGCTGTTATGACACCGTATTTGGAAACATCAAAAAAAGTGCTGGAGCATTTTGGCACAGACAAAGAAAAGGGACTTTCAGACAGAGAGGTCAGCCGTAACAAAGAACTTTACGGCACAAACACATTTACACAGGAAAAACCGCCCTCGGCTGTAAAACGGTTTATTAGCTCCTTTAAAGAGCCAATGCTTATTATTTTGTTGATTGCCTTGGGAATAACCCTTGCCGTCAATTTCGTAAAGCTGTTCAGCGGAAACGAAACCGACTTTATTGAGTGCATAGGTATCTTTGCGGCTATTATGCTTTCTGTAATTATCACCGTTATAATGGAGGGCAAAAGTGCAAAAGCATTTGAAGAGCTTAATAAGCTTAACCAAAGCACAGAGGTTAAGGTTGTGCGAAACGGAAAGCCACAGATAATCAGCAATGGGGAGCTTACTGCAGGGGATATTGTAACTGTTGAAACAGGCGACAGAGTACCTGCCGACTGCCGAATAATAAGCTCAAACAATCTCCTTGTGGACGAATCCGCCCTTACAGGGGAAAGTGACGCTGTTGAAAAGGACGGAGAATACCTTTGCCAAAACGACAAAACTCCTGTGGCAGAGAGGAAAAATATGCTGTATTCAGGGAGCTTTGTAACAGCAGGCAACGGAACAGCAGTTGTCTGCTGTGTGGGTAGCAAAACGGAGTTTGGCAAAATTGCAGAGGAGCTTGCAAAGACGGACAAATCTCAAACACCTTTGCAAATAAAAATGGCGTCCCTTGGCAAGGGTATTGCTGTTTTAGGTGGAGTGGCTGCACTTGTAATCTTTGTTATTCAGCTGATTTCCCTTTTGGGTAGTGGAAATGCCGATTTCAACAGCATTGCAGAGATTTTCATAAATTCCATTGTACTTCTTGTTGCCGCTGTTCCCGAGGGTTTGCCTACAATAGTAGCAGTTTCCCTTGCCATAAATGTGATTAAAATGTCAAGGCAAAATGCCCTTGTAAAAAAGATGATAGCCTGTGAAACGATAGGCTCGGTGAACATTATTTGCACCGACAAAACAGGAACATTGACCGAGAACAAAATGACCGCCACAAAGTTCTTTTGTAACGGAAAAATCTACCTGCCCAATGAGCTTGACAGCAGGTACATTATTGATAACATCTGCATAAACAGCACAGCCGACATAGAAAAGGATTGCAACACAACAAAATTTGCAGGCAACCCCACAGAATGTGCCCTGTTAACTGCTGTTGAAAAGTCAGGTTTTGACTACGGCGAAATACGAAAAAACAGCACGGTTCAGTTTGTTTATCCATTTTCCTCCGATGACAAAAATATGACCACCGTCACAAAGGAAAAAAACACCCTTTCGGTGTTTACAAAGGGCAGTCCCGAAAAGATATTGTCGCTGTGTATTCTGCCGTCGGGAGAAAAGGAAATTATCGAAAAAGAGATTACAGACTTTCAGAAAAAGTCTTGCAGGATTATTGCATTTGCCCACAGGACAATGCCATATGAAGAGATTTCTTATACAGACCAAAGGGGAATTTTGGAGGAGAACCTTACCTTTGACGGGTTTGCTGTAATCACCGACCCACTGAGGGAGGATGTGATAAAGTCCGTTAACCTTTGCAAAAAAGCAAACATTCAGCTAAAAATGCTGACGGGAGATAACCTTGTGACAGCCACCGCCATTGCAGAACAGCTGAACATCATTGACGAAAATCACCGTGCCGTAAACGCAAGGGATTTGGAGGATTTGTCTGACGAGGAGCTGAAAAATCAAATTCCAACCATCAGCGTAATAGCAAGGAGCACACCGTCAGTTAAGCTAAGGGTTGTTAACGCACTTAAGGAGCTTGGTAATGTTGTGGCTGTTACAGGTGACGGAATCAACGACGCACCTGCAATAAAAAATGCCGATGTTGGCGTTGCGATGGGAATTTCGGGTACAGATGTTACCAAACAGGCAAGTGACATTGTGCTTTTGGACGACAGCTTTACCACCATTACAAAAGCTATAAAGTGGGGACGGGGAATTTTTGAGAACATTCGCCGTTGTATTCAGTTCCAGCTGACGGTGAATGTATCCTCTGTGCTTGTTGTTATAGTCTCTGTGCTTTCGGGACTATCTTCCCCATTTACAGCACTTGAGCTGTTGTGGATAAACATTATAATGGACGGCCCACCGGCACTTACCTTAGGGCTTAACCCTGTCAGCGACGATTTGATGAACAACAAGCCTACGCCTAAAAAAGAGGGTCTTGTAACAAGAGATATGCTGTTCAAAATTTCATTTAACGCAGTATTTATTGCCCTGATATTTATGGCACAAACCTTTACTAACTTTTTGGGTGGAAGTCAAGGACAACAGGGAACAATACTTTTCACCCTGTTTGTTGTTTTTCAGCTGTTCAACGCATTTAACAGCCGAGCCTTGTCAAACACAAGTGTGCTAATGGGATTAACCCAAAACAAGGCTATGCTTTTGGTATTTTTATTAACCTTTGCCCTTCAGGTAGTAATCACCCAGTTTGGTGGATTTGTGTTCGGCACAGTCCCACTAAGCCTGTTTATGTGGGTAAAGATAGTGCTTACAGCAATGACTGTTGTTATTGTTTCGGAAATTGTTAAGTTGATTTTCAGAATGAAAGAAAAGCATAGGGCAAAATAACTTTTTATATAACGGTACATTTTTTCAATATTTAAGGGGCTGTTGCAAGTGGGTACAATTTGCAACAGCCCCTTTAAGTTTTGATTAATCAACATCCTTATAGTCATCTTCGTAAAGGTCAATTCTTTTTTCCAGATTAGAAATCTTCTTTAAAACACGACTAATATAAAATGCAGTGATAAGGTCAGAAATTCCGTCAATGATTAGCGCTATTCCTGCAAAAACCATAAATGTAACCACAGCGGAGAAAGGATTGAACACAACTATAAGTCCTGCCGCAATAAACACAGCCGCCATAGCAAGGATAAGCCACCAAAATTTTGCACCTACTCTTGAAAGGTCGATAGCATACTGAACCTTTAACACTCCGTCAACAATCATTATGCAACCAAAAATAGTTGCGATTACTCCTGCAAAAAATTCAGGCTTAACAAAAATTGCAATTCCGCCGATTATGAGGGACACAGAGGTTACAAGCCCGAATGAGCCGAAAGCCTCGTTAACATCAGAGCGAATGTACATCATCATTTTGATAATACCCCAAACGCACAAAAGCCCTGCTGTGATGTAGCAAATCAGCTTTGTTGATTTTTCGGGTAAAACAACAAACATCACACCAACCGCGATAAGTGCCAAGGCGGTATAGACAAAATCTTTTCGGAATTTGCCAATCTGTTTAGTTTTTTCTTTCTTTTTCATAAATAAACCTCCTCGTGTTTTAAGAAACAACTGAATATATCGTACAAAAAGTTGTTCCTAAAAATCCCTTAAGAATATTATAGCATATTGAATTGTTTATTTCTACAATATATAAAAACTTTGTAACACATATCTTTTAATTCTATATATTGGAAATTAGTATTACACATTATTTGTAGAAAAATTTGTTTTTATGTGGTATAATGCCTAATGTTCAATATTAGGAGATAAATGTTATGAAAAAGATGAAACTCTTCAATTTAACTTGGCCGATATTTATAGAAACAGCCCTTTTTATGTTGCTTGGCTTTATTGATGTTTTTGTACTGAGCAAATACAACGACCTTGCTGCGTCATCTATAAACACAGCCAATCAGGCAGTTTCTATTGTAACAATAGTGTTTACTGTTATTTCAGGTGCAAGTGCTGTTATCATCTCACAATGCCTTGGTGCCAAAAACAAAAAAGGTGCTTCAAGGATTGCCGCCCTTTCACTAACCTTTAATATGGCTTTTGGAATTATTGTAAGCGCAGTACTCTTTATTTTTAACACTCCAATACTTAGGTTTATCGGTGCTGAGGGCAAAATTCTTGATTATTCGTCACAGTACCTTGCCATAGTTGGAGGAACTCTGTTTTTACAGGCTGTGCTAAGTGCTACCTCGGTAATAATACGCAACCACGGTATGACGCAAATTTCAATGTATGTTACCGTTGGTATGAATATTGTAAATACTGTGCTTGACATCATCTTTGTGCTTGGGCTGTTTGGTATGCCACGACTTGGGGTTTTGGGTGTTGCAATCGCCACAAGCTTTAGCAGATTTGCAGGTACTATTGTGCTTTTGATTGTGCTTTTTAGAAAAATTGAAAAGCCGTCAATATTCAAGCTGTTAAAGCCATTTCCTTGGGGGGATGTTAAAAATATTGTAAAAATCGGCGTTCCCTCTGCACTTGAAACATTTTTGTACAACCTGTCACAGCTTGTAATCACCTCAATAGTTTTAAAATGTATGACAGAAATTGACCTTATCACAAAAACCTATGTGCAGAACATAACAATGTTCTTCTACATTTTTGCAGTTTCCATAGGACAGGCATCACAAATACTAATAGGTCATCTTGTGGGGGCAAAGAAATTTGATGAGGCATACCGTCAAGGTTTTCGAGGGTATCGCAATGCACTTATTGTTACATTTATACTTTCAGCCACAGGTGCTTTGCTTGGGCAATATATTATGGGGATATTCACAGTAAACCAAGCAATTATTACACTGGGCG
>JBJEOZ010000113.1:0-7358 GCA_051880975.1 Ruminococcus sp. | reverse complement strand
CCTGGAAAAGAGAGATTTCTACCAGTACTACGCAACAATGATGGAGCCATGGGACGGCCCTGCCTCTATTATCTTCTCCGATGGTGACATTATGGGTGCGGTTCTTGACAGAAACGGCCTTAGACCATCAAGGTACTACATCACAAAGGATGGGTTCCTTATCCTTTCATCAGAGGTTGGTTGCATTGACATTCCGCCTGAGGATGTGCTTGTTAAGGAAAGACTTCGTCCTGGCAAAATGCTCCTTGTTGACACAGTTAAGGGTGAGCTTATTGACGACGATGACCTTAAGGAATATTACTCAACAAGACAGCCTTACGGTGAATGGCTTGACCAGAATTTGATTTATCTTAAAGACCTTAAAATCCCTAATAAGGGTGTAGAAAAGTTTGACAAGGAACACCTTGTAAGACTACAAAAGGCATTTGGTTACACATATGAGCAGATAAGAACAAGTATTCTTCCAATGGCTAAAAACGGAAGTGAGCCTATTGCGGCTATGGGTACAGACTCTCCAATTCCGCCACTTTCACAGTCAGACGGTCCTCTGTTCAACTACTTTAAGCAGTTGTTTGCACAGGTTACAAATCCGCCCTTTGACTCAATCAGAGAAGAAATTGTTACAGATACAAGCGTTCACCTTGGCAGTGACGGTAACATCCTTGTAGAAAAGCCTGAAAACTGTCATATCCTAAAGATTCAAGACCCAATCCTTACAAATACAGATATGCTGAAAATTAAGAATATTGACGCTCCGGGACTTAAATCTGCTGTTATTCCAATCACATATTATAAAAACACCAATCTTGCAAAGGCTATTGAGCATCTGTTCTTCTTGGCTGATAAGGCTTATAAAGAGGGTGCAAACATCATTATCCTTTCTGACAGAGGTGTTGACGAGTATCATGTTGCAATTCCGTCACTTCTTGCTGTTTCTGCAATGCAACAGCATTTGGTAACTACAAAGAAGAGAACATCAATATCTATGGTGCTTGAAAGTGCCGAGCCTTGTGAAGTTCATCACTTTGCAACTCTCCTTGGTTACGGTGCAAGTGCTATCAACCCTTATCTTGCACAGGAAACAATCCGTGACCTTGTTGACTCAGGCTCACTTGATAAGGACTACTATGCAGCAGTAAACGACTATAACGATTCTGTTCTCCACGGAATTGTTAAGATTGCCTCTAAAATGGGTATTTCCACAATTCAGTCTTATCTTGGCTCTAAAATATTTGAGGCTATCGGTATTTCTAAAGAGGTTATCGATAAATACTTTACAAATACAGTAAGCCGTGTCGGCGGTATTACTCTTGACGACATCAGCGCTCGATCAGAAAGACTCCACGCATCAGCCTTTGACCCACTTGACCTTAATGTTCTTCTTGAGGTTGAAAGTGCAGGTAGTCATAAGCTGAGAAGCGGTAAAGAGGATCACCTTTACAATCCTGAAACAATTCATCTTCTTCAGGAGTCCACAAGAACAGGTAACTATGATTTGTTTAAGGAATATTCTTCCGCAATTAACAGGGAAGACAAAAATATGAATTTAAGAAGTCTTCTTGACTTCAACTTCCCTGAAGACGGCGGTATTCCTATTGATGAGGTAGAAAGTGTAGAAAGCATTTGCCATAGATTTAAGACTGGCGCTATGTCCTACGGTTCTATTTCAAAGGAAGCTCACGAAACTATGGCTATCGCAATGAACACAATCGGCGGTAAGTCAAATTCAGGTGAGGGCGGTGAGGACACCGAAAGACTCACAGTAGGTAAGGACGGTCTTAACCGCTGTTCTGCAATTAAGCAGGTTGCATCAGGTAGGTTTGGAGTTACATCCGAATACCTTGTAAGTGCAAAGGAAATTCAGATTAAAATGGCACAGGGTGCAAAGCCTGGTGAGGGCGGACATCTGCCGGGCAAAAAGGTTTATCCTTGGATTGCAAAGACAAGACATTCAACTCCCGGTGTTAGCCTTATTTCTCCACCGCCACATCACGATATTTATTCCATAGAGGACTTGGCACAGCTTATTTATGACTGTAAAAACGCCAATAAGGATGCAAGAATTTCTGTTAAGCTTGTTTCCGAGGCAGGTGTTGGTACAGTTGCAGCCGGTGTTGCAAAGGCAGGTGCCGGAGTAATTCTTATTTCCGGTTATGACGGCGGTACAGGTGCGGCTCCAAGAAATTCTATCTATAACGCAGGACTTCCTTGGGAACTCGGTCTTGCCGAAACACATCAGACACTTATTATGAACGGACTTCGTTCAAAGGTTGTTATTGAAACCGACGGTAAGCTAATGACAGGTCGTGATGTACTTGTTGCGGCACTTCTTGGTGCAGAGGAATTTGGCTTTGCAACAGCTCCGCTGGTAACAATGGGTTGTGTAATGATGAGGGTTTGTAACCTTGATACCTGTCCTGTTGGTATTGCTACACAAAATCCTGAGCTTCGCAAGAGATTTAAGGGTAAGCCTGAGTATGTAATCAACTTTATGCACTTTATTGCTCAGGAACTTCGTGAATATATGGCTAAGCTGGGCATTAGAACAGTTGACGAGCTTGTCGGCCGTTCTGACCTGCTAAGAGTTAAAGATGCAGAAGTTGGCTCAAAGGGTGCTAAAATTGATATGTCCAAAATCATCAATAACCCTTATGCAAACACAGACGCTCCAAGAATCTTTAATTCAGAGGATGCTTACGACTTTGGACTTGAAAATACTATTGATGAAAAGATTATTCTAAAGGAGCTTTCTCCTGCATTTAAGAATAAAAAGAGAAAGCACTCCATTGAAATTGATGTTACAAATACTGACCGTTCTGTTGGTACAATCTTCGGTTCAGAGGTTACAAAGCACTTTGGCGAAAATACCCTTGAAGATGATACCTTTACAGTAAAGTGTAACGGTGCCGGCGGTCAGAGCTTTGGTGCATTTATTCCAAAGGGAATTACACTTGAGCTTGTTGGCGACAGCAACGATTACTTTGGTAAGGGCCTTTCAGGCGGTAAGCTGATTGTTTATCCACCAAAGGGTTCAACCTTTAAGAGAGAAGAAAATATCATCATCGGTAATGTTGCACTTTACGGTGCTACAAGCGGTAAAGCCTTTATCAGCGGTGTTGCAGGAGAAAGATTCTGTGTAAGAAACTCCGGCGCTATTGCAGTTGTTGAGGGTGTAGGCGACCACGGCTGTGAATATATGACAGGCGGTAGAGTTGTTATCTTAGGTAAAACCGGCAAAAACTTTGCAGCCGGTATGAGTGGCGGTATTGCTTATGTTCTTGACGAGGACTCAAACCTCTATATGAATATGAACAAGGAGCTTGTATCCGTAAGCGGTATAACCGAAAAGTATGATGTTGCAGAGCTAAAGGACATCATCACAGAGCATGTCAGTGTTACAGGCTCGCCTAAGGGTAAGGAAATCCTTGAAAACTTTGAAGAATATCTTCCAAAGTTTAAGAAGGTACTTCCAAATGACTATGCTAAGATGATGCAGACTATGTATGCCATGGAAGAAAAGGGTATGAGCCCTGAACAGGCAAAGATAGAAGCATTCTACATTAATACAAGAAAGTGAGGCGGCGAATATAATGGGAAAGCCAACAGGTTTTTTAGACTATGACAGAAAAAACAATTCGGGCACTTCGCCCCTTGAAAGAATTAAGAATTATAACGAGTTCCATACGCCAATGGAAGAATCCCTTAGGTGTCAACAGGCGTCAAGATGTATGGACTGCGGTGTTCCTTTTTGCCAAAACGGTAAGCCTATAATGGGTATGGTATCAGGTTGTCCTCTTAACAACCTGATACCTGAATGGAACGACCTTATTTTCACAAATGAGTACGAGGCTGCTGCCCACAGACTCCTAATGACAAATAATTTTCCTGAGTTCACTTCAAGGGTTTGTCCTGCTCTTTGCGAGGCGGCTTGCACCTGTGGACTTAACGGTGACCCTGTAAGCGTTAAAGAAAACGAAAACTTCATCATTGAGTACGCATATTCAAGCGGTATGATGAAACCGGACATTCCAAAGGTGAGGACAGAAAAGAGTGTTGCAGTTGTAGGCTCAGGTCCTGCCGGTCTTGCTTGTGCCGACCAGCTTAACAAGCGTGGTCATAATGTTACTGTATATGAAAAGGATGACAGAATCGGCGGTCTGCTTATGTACGGTATTCCAAATATGAAGCTTGAAAAGAGTGTAATCGACAGACGAGTTGACCTTATGAAGGCATCAGGTGTTAAGTTTGAAACCAACAAAAATGTTGGTGAGGACATTAAACCGGCTACTCTCCTTAGAAAATATGACGCTGTTGTTCTCTGCTGTGGCGCAGGAAATCCTCGTGATATTAATGCACCGGGCAGAGATGCAAACGGAATTTATTTTGCAGTTGACTTTTTAAAGGCTACCACAAAGAGCCTTTTGGACTCCAATTTGGAAGATGGCAACTACATTTCAGCCAAGGATAAAAATGTTGTTATCATCGGCGGTGGTGACACAGGTAACGACTGTGTGGGTACTTCCATCCGTCAGGGCTGTAAGTCTGTTGTTCAGCTTGAAATGATGCCAAAGCTACCTGATTCAAGGGCTGAAAATAACCCATGGCCTGAATGGCCTAAGGTCTGCAAAACAGACTACGGCCAGGAGGAAGCTATTGCAAAATTCGGAAGTGACCCAAGAATTTATCAGACTACCGTTAAGGAGTTTGTAAAGGATGAAGAGGGTAACCTAAAGGGCGTAACAACTGTTAAGGTAGAATTTGTCTATGACGAAGAAGCCGGAAGAAATGTTATGCAGGAGGTTGCAGGAAGTGAACAGTACATTGAAGCAGAGCTTGTACTGATTGCTGCGGGATTTTTAGGCCCTAAGCAGTACATTCCTGAGGCTTTTGGTGTTGAAACCAACAACAGAAGTAATGTAGCAACCGAAGAAGGTAAATACTCAACTAATGTAGAAAAGGTATTTACAGCCGGAGATATGCACAGAGGACAGTCACTTGTAGTTTGGGCAATCCGAGAGGGAAGAGATGCAGCTGCTGAGGTTGACGAATACCTAATGGGATATACTTGTCTAAAATAATGAGTAAATAGTATCAAAAAAAGAAGAAATATTTTTTTATAGGCAGACATCAAAGAATTTTGGTGTCTGCTTTTCCTTTTAAAGTTATGTATAAATAATTATTTGTGACATAAAAAAATCATCAGCATAAAATATGGTGATGATTGAGGTGATAATATGGCTATGGATACAAGGGAGCTGTTTGCCCGAATGCTGAAGTGTGAGGCAGAGTCAGAGGGTGAGGACGGTATGCGAGCAATTGCAACTCTGATAATGAACAGGGCACAGGTTCCCTACGGCGAATTTTCCCGAACCAGCAACGGTGGAGATGTGAGAAAGATACTTACCCAAGACCGACAGTTCACCTGCTATCACGACTATATCAACGGTGCATATAATCCGCAAAATGTTTTCAATATGACTCCCGACCCAATTCAATACGAAATTGCCGATTGGGCGTTAAATGGCGGACGACTGGGTTCTGTGGGAAACAGTCTGTTCTACTTTAATCCTTATAGTGATGAATGTCCAACCTTTTTCCCAAGCAAGGTTGGAATTTTATACACTCGTATAGGTGAACATTGCTTTTATGCACCAACAGAGGCGTATGCTGATACTTAAGGAGGAACTATGGTTAATCATAATATGATAGATTTAGGTAAAATATACGGACTGACAGGGGAGGGTAGTAACAGATATCTTCAACCAAACACTTCCGATGTTGTTAATATTCCGTCACTTGAACAGATAGCAACAGCCCACAGGCAAAGTATGGATAGTGTCAGCGCAACACCGGGAATCAGTAACGGAGAAATTCAACCGCCCAGTAGTATTGCAGAAGGCGCTGTACCATCAACAGGTGAAGAAAACCTTACTAATGTAACAAATCCCGGCACAACTGCAACAGGTACAATGGTACCAATTTCTTCACCAATGCGAACAAATCTTGAAACAGGTTCAGGAACAAATCCTATTGAAGAGCAAAATCAACCATTCTTAGTAAACGCTCAAAACATACAATATCTGAATAGCTTTGCAAGAACTCAGATAGGCAGAATGGTACAGGTTAATTTCCTTGTTGGTAGTACCACAATGCTCACCCTTGAGGGTACTCTGTTGGGCGTTGGTGCTAACTTTTTGATGATTAACGAGCGTGGTACTAACGACATCACAACCTGCGACTTTTACAGCATAAAGTATATGAGATTTTATTACTAAATAAGTTCACTAATTATTGCGTTCGAAACAAGGTATCCCTCCGGTGTAAGGGATGCCTTTTCTTTATCCACTTTCATATATCCGGCTTTACAGAATAATTCGGCTTTCCTAAAAAATTTTTCAGAAATTTTATGACCATACTTTTCTTCAAATTCTTTAAAAATCAATCCTCTTTTCAGTCGGAGATTAAGCATAATAAATTCTTCCTCTGTACCGCCCTTACCGTCAGGAATTTTTATACCACTATAAAAATCCTCAAAGCTTCTTCCGTAGTAAAATCTTTCACTGTTGTAAAAGGAGTGTGCAGAGGGTCCTATGCCGACATATTCCATACATCTCCAGTATTTATTGTTGTGTCTGCTTTCGTAGCCGTTTAATGAATAGTTAGAGATTTCATATTGCTTATATCCAAGTTTTTCAAGATACCGGCAGACAAATAAATATTCCTCTGCCTGAATATCCTCATTTGGCAAATCTAAACTATCCTGAATTTCGTAAAATTTTGTACCTTTTTCAATTTTTAGGATATATGCGGAAATATGCTTAACACCAAGTGACGCACAGAAGTCCATAGACTCCTTTAGAGAGGCTTTTGTTTGGGTAGGTACTCCTATTATCAAATCAAGTGAAATATTTAAAATACCGCATTTTTGAGCATTTCTAACGGTGTTTATTACATCTTCTCTTGTGTGAGTTCTGCCAAGCAGTTTCATTTCACTTTCAACAGCCGACTGCATACCCACAGACAGCCTATTAAGACCTAAATCTTTTAATTTTGCAAAGTCCAATTTATCTGTGCTTGTTGGGTTTACTTCCATTGTTACCTCGGCATTTTCATCGACAGTAAAATTGTCCTTTATCGCCCCTAAAATTTTTGCAAGTCGGTCTGTACCCAAAACACTGGGCGTACCACCGCCAAAGTATATTGTGTCAAGTATAATATCATCATTAGAATATTCTTTAAAAGAATTAGTTACACCTTGTACATATCTGTCCATTTCTTCATCACTTTGTCTTACACTGAAAAAATCACAGTATGGGCATTTACTTTTGCAAAATGGAATGTGAATATATAAACCTATT
>JBJEOZ010000112.1:0-7364 GCA_051880975.1 Ruminococcus sp. | reverse complement strand
AATCATACGGTAAGACTGTTAGTTTTTCATAAAGAGTGTGTTTGTTTTTAGCAAAAACCCAAATATGACCAGCTAAATATAAAAGAAAAGCAACACAAGTAACGATTGAGGAAATGTTTGAAATAATGTCCCACATAGCTATATTACACTCCATTATTTTATACTTCTCGCAGGATAGTTATAACGCCAAGTATCATATTCTTCTTTTGAGATTTCGCCGTTTTTTAACTTCTCAGCCTGCCCTTTCCAAGCGGAAAACATCTCAAACATAGTAATGTAATTTGTACCCATACCCTTGTCTAAATGCAGACAAACCTCACCGTCTAATTCGGTGATCTTAAGACCGTATAAGTCCTCAAGGGTAAATAAGGTGTGCATCAATCCGTTATAACTGTCAATGTCAGGAACGGTCAAAGCACTTGTAGATACACCAAAGACCTTTGCAAGAACATTTGTTAAATCGGCTTTAGGAGTTCTCGAGCCGGATTCGTATTGTGCCATACGAATATCCGCAGTCTTTTCAGGAAAGCCAACCTGAATACCAAGATATTTTTGAGTCATACCTCTTAAATTTCTGAAGAAACGAATTCTTTCACCGATAGCCATAAATATACTCCTCTCGTGTTTCTAAACAGAGTATAGCATAACAAGTTAGGTGTTGTCAAGTAAACCAAAGCAAAAAAAGTTAGGTTTTTCTCCAAAACCACTTGACTTAACGGAAATCCGTTAGTGAGCTTACTTGACAACTGAATGACCGTCTGAATGGGATACTTCGCCAAGCCTTTCGAAAGAAAGAGAGCGAGCAAACGTCGCTGAAAAAACAGTGGCAGGAACGACATTCGGATAGAACGGCAAATGCGAATGACAAAAGAAAATTATGGAAAGGAGAAAATTACTATGGCAGTTGATTTATTTATGAGAGTCGATGAAGTTGCTGAGGTAATGGGCGTTTCCGTTTCTTATGCTTATAAAATCATTAGACGATTTAATAAGGAACTCAAGAAAACCGGATGCGTAACTATGAAAGGTAGGATTGACCGTCAGTTCTTTTATGACAACTTTTATTCAACAAGAAAAAACAAGGAAAGGGAGTGATATGAATGGGAGCATTTAAGAACAAAGAGAACGGAACTTGGTTCGTTCAGTTCCGCTATGTAGATTGGCGGGGCGAAAAACAACAAAAATTCAAGCGAGGTTTTGCGACCAAGCACGAAGCTCTTGAATGGGAGCGTGAGTTCCTGATGCAGAAAAAAGCGGATGTAACGATGCAATTCAAGACCTTTGTGGAACTTTATGAAAAGGATGTGCGACCGAGCCTCAAAGAAAACACTTGGCTCACAAAGGAGCATATTATCAACGAAAAAATATTGCCGTATTTTGCAAAACGCCGCCTTTGCGATATTGCCGCCAAAGATATAATCGCTTGGCAGAATGAAATGCGAAATGCTACGAGCAAGGGTGGAAAGAAACTATCGCAGACCTATCTTAAAACGATACACAATCAGCTTAGCGCACTTTTTAACCACGCCGTGAAGTTTTACGGGTTGAAAGTAAACCCTGCAGCAACAGTCGGTAATATGGGTAAGGCAGAATACAAGGAAATGTTGTTCTGGACTACCGAAGAATATACCAAGTTTGCAAATGAAATGATGGACAAGCCGTTATCATATTACGCATTTCAAATGCTGTATTGGTGCGGTATCCGTGTTGGTGAGTTGTTGGCACTTACCCCTGCTGATTTTAATTTTCAAAACAGAACGGTTACGATCAGCAAATCATATCAGCGTTTGCACGGTGAGGATATTATAACCTCTCCGAAAACACCTAAGAGCAACCGCACAATTAAAATGCCGAAGTTTTTATGTGAGGAAATTCAGGAATATATAGGTATGTTTTATCACGCAGGAGAAAACGACCGTATATTCCCGATAACGAAAAGTTATCTGCATCACGAAATGGATAGAGGTTCTGATAAGGCAGGGGTTAAGCGTATTCGTATCCACGATCTTCGCCATTCCCACGTGTCGCTCCTGATTGATAAAGGATTTCAGCCTTTGGCAATTGCAGACCGTGTGGGACACGAAAGCGTGGATATAACTTACCGCTATGCACACTTATTCCCATCAAAGCAGATTGAAATGGTAAATACACTCGATGAGATATGGAAAGGGGAAGATTAAAATGTCAGCAAAGAATTTAGATAGCCATAAGAGGTGGAGAAATATTACTGTAGGGTTCAGAGTATCAGTCGAAGAAAACGATCTTATAAACAAGGCTGTGGCACTCTCAGGACTTTCCAAACAAGAGTATTGCTACCGCAGATGTTTAGAGCAGGATATAGTCGTTCAGGGCAATCCAAGGGTTTTTAAGGCTTTGAGAAACGAACTTGCTAATGTCCTTACGGAACTCAAAAGAATTGAAACTTTGACAGAGGAACACGACGAGTTGCTTCAGCTTATCGAACTCATCACAGTTACACTTTACGGATTGAGAGGAGATGATGCCAATGACGGATAAAAACGAAAAGACTGTCCCTCAAGTATCTGTTGGCGCAGATACGGAACGGCCTTCTCAAAAATTCACTGCAAACATTATAACCGTCTACTCCTTCAATTTCAAGGGTTTTAGCAAAAATTGAAAGGAGGTTACGCCTATGGCAGAACTTAGAATTATCAATATGGATGAAGTAGCCGTTGAGGAAGTGGAATGGCTTTGGTATCCTTATTTCCCTTTTGGAAAGTTGACCATTGTTCACGGTGACGGCGGTGAGGGAAAAACTACTTTAATATTACAATTAGCGGCATTGTTATCAAGGGGAGAAAAACTCCCTTGTGATGACACTGAGCGTGAACCGATTAAGATCATCTATCAAACGGCAGAGGATGGTCTGGGAGATACTATTAAACCATGCCTTTTATCCGGCAATGCCGATTGTACTCAAATTAAAGTGATTGACGAATCAGAAGCGGCTCTTACAATGCTTGACGAACGTGTGGAGCAAGCGATTGCCGAAACAGGAGCAAGAGTTATTATTTTAGATCCTATGCAGGCGTATATCGGAGCAAAGGTTGATATGAACCGAGCAAATGAGGTCAGAAATATTCTCTCTCAGCTTGGAAGAATTGCAGAAAAATATCGCTGTGCGATCATATTAGTCGGTCACTTGAACAAGGCACAAGGTAATAAGTCCACCTACAGAGGTCTTGGCTCTATCGACTTTCAGGCAACGGCAAGAAGCGTGCTTGTTGTTGGTAGAGTAAAGGACAAGCCGGAGATTCGAGTGGCGGCTCACCAGAAGTCATCACTTGCACCTGAAGGCAAACCTATCGCATTTGAACTGAGCGAAGCAAACGGATTCCGTTGGCTCGGTCATTATGATATTTCGATTGACGATTTGCTCTGCGGTGTCAGTCGTGAAAAGAAATCTGATATAGCAGAAAGGCTCATTGCTGACTGCCTATCTGAAGGTGAATATCCGCAACAGACCTTGCTACAAAAAGCACAGAACTTGGGTATCTCTAAACGAGTGCTTGACGGAGCAAAGAAAAATATGAATGTACGGTCTGTTAAAGAAGGCAGTCAGTGGTATTGGAAACTGCCCGAAGAAAAAACAACGTGCAGCCTTTAAGGTTGCAACATTGCAAAGGTGCGACACGCTCGCAATCTTGCAAGGTTCTTTTTCGGGTGGTGTACAATCGAAAGTTTAGCGGAGTGTGCAGAGAGTGCCTTTTCAAAGGCGGCTCTTTGCCCTTCGGGGAACGAAAAACCTGCTCGCAGGTTGCATTTTTGATAGGTGTGCCTGTCAAAAGTGCTTTTGAGTTACTTTTGGCAAAAGTAACAAAACCCTTTTTGAGAAAGGAAGTGATGCCTTATGAAGAAAACGATAAGTATAGAGGTCGGTAAAGGCTCGCAAGCTCACAATAGCCGCAAGTTCAAAGCATCAAATGTAGATGCCGAGCGTACCAAAAACAACGTCTGTTATTGTAACGAAAATATCCGCAAGGTGTATCACGAACTCTTTGACGATGCCGTCGAAAGATATAACGACAAGCAGACAAGAGCCGACCGAAAAATATATGATTATTATAAAAAGATACGCACGGGCAAGCAAGAAAAATTGTTCCACGAGATTGTTGTGCAGATTGGAAATAAGGATGATACCAATGTGAAAGGCAAGGATTCTGAACTTGTAGGCAGGATTTTGGATGAGTATTATAGCGGCTTCAAAGAGCGAAATCCTCAGCTTCGAGTGTTCTCTGCTCACTTGCATTTGGATGAAGAAACACCCCATCTGCATATAGATTTTGTTCCATTTATGACCGGAAGCAAGCGAGGATTGGATACCAGAGTTACGCTGAAACAAGCGTTGGCTATGCAAGGTTTCAAGGGCGGTAGTCGTGAAGAAACCGAGTGGAGTCAGTGGGTACAATCCGAAAAAGATATTCTTGCCGCCGTTATGGAACGACACGGTGTAGAGTGACTTCAGCTCGGTACGAAGCGAGAACATTTATCGGTTTATGATTACAAAAGAGAGCAACGAGCCAAAGAGGTTGCAGAACTCGAAAGCAAAATTGCTGACAAAAAAGACGAGTTTACAATGTATGAAGAACGTATTGACAACTATACCAAAGGCGAGCAAGTCATTGACGATCTTGCTAAAAGGTTCAACACCGAGCCTGAATATCAGCTCCAAGATCCTGCGCCAATGATGTCAGCAAAGAGTTATAAAACGAAGTTTGTTGAGCCGCTGATAAAGAAATTACGTGAGGTAATTGATGCGGTCTTTGCACGTTATTATCAAGCGTTGGATAGTTACCACCGACTCAATATGACCAACAGAAATCTCTATCGTGAGAATGAACACTTGCGAAAAGATAATGACAGATTGTTCGATGAGAACACCAAACTCAAAGAACAAAATAAAGATTACAGACTGCTCCGCCGAGTATTCGGGAATAAGCAGATTGATAATCTTTTAGAACAAGCAAGAGCCATTAAAGGTAAAAAGCGTGATGAACGCTCAAGATAAAATTACAAGGGGGACAACACAATGAAACAGAATTTTACAGATGAAAGAACGGGTATCGGCTACACTTTGCAAGGTGATTATTACTTACCTGACCTTGCATTGCCTACCGAAGAAGAACACGAAAATATCGGCGTTTGGGGTATGCGGCACAAACGATTTTTGAAAGAAAATCACCGTGTTTTGTATGCCAACCTGATGACTTCGGGTGAACTTGTTGCTTACCTTGATGACATTGAGCAACAAGCAACCGCATTGTTTCTTCGGTTGGTAAAAGAACTTGCCGAAAAGGAAAATGTAACTGAAGAACTCAAAGCAACCGATCAAATGTTACGGGTTCAGAAGATGAACAATATCCGTAATCGTGTGACGGAGATTGTAAACGCAGAAATAATTTACACAGTATAAACGTAGCGGCGGCAGGGAGATTTGCTTCTCTCTGCCGCCGCTTTTTGTTATGTAGGCATTATATCATTAATAAGATCGATTGCAGTTCCTAAAGATTTCTCATATTCTCTGTATTGCTTGATGGCTTTTTCTATTTCTCGAGAAATTTTATCTCTTTCTTGATAGAGTTGGGAAGGAACAATTAAATTTAAAATATCTTCTTCCTTGAATCGTGGATGTTGACTACCTTCCACAGAATTAGCAAAGACAGTTTGAGCTGCTTCAGAAAGCAAAAAAGGAACTAGAAAAGCGATGGATTCATCATTTCTCGCCCTTAAAACATAAAACTCTGTAGAAGCACATATTCGTGTATCCACATCTATATCAACGTAAGCTACTTGACGCAAATACGGACGTAGACGAGAGATGATAACATCTCCGTGTTTAAGGATTTTTTTATTACTATTGATCTTTTCAGGAGTTGATGAAACTCTCAAATAACCACCCATTGCATCAGAGGTATTAATTTGATGCCAAGCGGACGAATTTTTCTTTGAGGTTACAATTTCGTTTTCTAATGAAACAATTTCTGAAAGTAAAACTCCATCATTATCGTTTGCAAAATTCATTCGTCTTTTTGGATTGTATCTTTCGGGAGTTAATACGAACAGAGGTCCCAGTTGAGTAGTTTTGTTTATTACACATATAGCCATATTAATCACCACCTAATTCCTTGCTCGCTGATAAATTTCTTAAACTCACTGGCAATTTGCGATAAGTCGTGGTCTACGTTTTTCCAAGTCTTTGAACAATTCTCTCTATATAGAAGATTACCACGACTATCCTTGCCCGGTAGTTCACTAATGCCGAAAAAAACATCTTCTGATGAATTTCTCTTTTTTTCTCTTTTCTGTAAGAACAAAATACTTGTTTTAACGGCTGTATGTGGCATAAACGTATTTCTTGGTATACCTACAACGCCAACAACTCGACATTTATCATATATCCAACGGCGGAGGATTTCGTTATCCTTGCTGCCAAAGATGTTATCTGGTAAAACAATAGCCATTCTGCCCCCCGGTTTTAACAAGTTTATACATCTTTCAACAAAAAGTACATCTCGTTCAATTCGAGTTTTTCCATAAGATATTTCATAACTTTCTAGGATATCCGGCTCAATTATTTCTCCTGCGAAAGGCGGATTTGTAATAATAATATCAAACAAATCTTTCTTTTTTTCGATCCTGAGAATATCCTCGATTGTAGTAGATATTTCGCTGATACCCTTATCAAATAAAGATACTCGTACATTGTTTTTTAACAGACTATTGGCCTTATAGATATGTGTGCCATTTACATTTCCAACATACATCAGTAAACGTGCAATTCTAACAGCAGTATTATCAAAATCAAACCCCCATAAATCGGTACCTTTTATCCCGCTATGTAAATAAGCGTGATATAAGAATGCACCGGAACCAGCAGCAGGATCTAAAATGCTTTCATCGGTTTTAGGGTTTAGTATATCAATGCAAAAGTTCACAAGATATCTTGGGGTAAAGAACTGACCTTTTGATCCCTTTTTTTCACGAGAAATAATATATTCAAAGATACCATCGATGCCTTCAAATCCACCGTCTATAAACGAATAAGACTTTAAAATGTTACGGCATACAACAAATTGTTCCTCTGAAATATTAAATTTTGTTTCGATTAGCACACCAGCCCAAGTGTCATTAATTAGCACTAATAGATTATTAGCATCGCTTAAAGTGTTGATGTTTTCGTTACTGTGCAAATCTTCCCATAGCTTAATAAGTACAATTTTAAAAATTTCTTCAAATTCATTTTCTCCTGAGTTTGCCAACATTACTTCTTCCAAACGTTTATATATAGCGTCAAACGTTTCAACAGTTGCAGGTTTTCTTTTTGACATAACCATCCCTCTTTT
>JBJEOZ010000111.1:0-1606 GCA_051880975.1 Ruminococcus sp. | reverse complement strand
GACTTCTTCGGAGAAAAGCAACACGGACTTCCTGAAATGAAAATTGCAGATTTAAGCAAAATGGAAGATGTTGCCGAAACCCAGTGCTGTGCCGAGGAAATCCTCAGTAAATCCCCACTCCTTGATGGAGATGAATACAAGGGAATAAGAAGCGAGATAAAACAGCTTTTCTCCCGTGTAAACGGCGAAAGCCTGAATTGATTTAGTCAGTGTTTTTTTTAAGATAAAACAGCAAATCGGGTAACCACACATTTTGCGGATATCCGATTTTTTGGTATAAAAAAGAAAGGGAGTTACCTAAAAAAGCAACTCCCTTAGAAGTGGTTATTTGGCAGGCGTGGCGTGCTCCTGCATCTCTCGGGTTACCCCTGTCATTACCATCGGCGTGTGGATGCCACGAAATTGTCCACCTCAAATAACCTATCTTACTGTATGTATATTTTATCACAATTATTCAGATTTGTAAAGAATTCTTTTTGTTCTTAGGTAACGCATATATCTCTTTTCTTCAACCTTAAGGAAAGTAATAATAGAATTTTTGTAATTCTTTGGATCTGTCGTTGTCTTTAATCTAAGAATGAGTTGATAATTTTTCCCATTGTCATCAATATGCTTTAAAATAAAAGCGGTGTTTGGCTTGTTTGCCTCAAGGATATAGTCGGGTTTTTCAATAATCCTTATTAGATAATTATAATACCGTTCAAAGTCGTTTGGGTGTCGTTCTTTTATATGTTCGATTTGTTTTTCTGTAATGATAACCTCATCAGTAACAATATCTTCTGTGACACATTTAAAAATTTCTTTGTTTATTTTACCAATATATTGCACATTCTTATCCTCTTTCATGAATAATTCTGAAGATATTATCGCTCAATACTTCAACCTTTATAGTCTTAAAACACCCTTGCCTTTTCTTTCTTATTAACAGGCAAAAGCTCGTTAAACACTCCGAAAAATCCCTTTTTAATCTCCTCATCAAGGTGCATAGAGCCAAAGAACCATTTGTCAAAGGTAATCTGCCTTGAAATTTGGTCAAGGTAGGTGTTAACAGGGTTTTGTGTTAGTTCCGGGTCAATAGTACCCTTTATCTGTGCCGGTGGCTCGTGGGTAATTATGTAGTCAATTTTACTTCCGTAGGCTTTAAGCTGTCTTACGCCCTCCTCAAATTCTTCCTTTGAGGGTAGCTCCCTTTCAAACCACATATTTATGTCAAGCATTTTTTGCAAATCTCGGCTGACACCTCCCCCAAAGGTGAAGATGCCTTTCTTTTCAATAATGTAAACCTGACCTCTGAGAAGATGATAAATGTTGTCCGCTATTTTTCTTGCCTTTGCTCCAAAGTAAGGTACAATGGGATATTTTTCAAGCTCATCAAAGTTTTCGTGAGTTCCGTCAATGAAAAGTATGTTGTAGGGAAGTGAGGCTAAATAATCAAGGTTTTCTTTTTCTGCCCTTGAACCGTCCCAAAAAAATCCAAAGTCGCCTGTAATGATTACATAGTCGCCTTTTTTTATTTTTTTCATCTGTTTTCTTTTAAAGTAGGATATATCTCCGTGCTTATCACCGGTTATGTAAATCAAAAAGTATCACCCAATTTATAAGATCG
>JBJEOZ010000110.1:0-7376 GCA_051880975.1 Ruminococcus sp. | reverse complement strand
GTACCTCTCTGCGTCCAGCCTCTGCTCTGCACCATGCTCCATACAGTGATTAAAGAAACAGTCTCCGTTATCCTGTGCGCAGTTGAAGAACTTTTCGTAGGTTAATATTATCTTCTTTTGGCGATAGTGCTTTTTAAACAGCTTGTAAATCACCATTGCAATAAATTCCTTGATTTTGAACAGCCTTGAATCAAAGGAAGTCTGCTCACGCACCATAAATGCTATGGAGTTGATTGTGGTGAAGTAAGGGAAGAATACATCTGTTCCCTCATCTGTTTTTTGGCGGTATTCGTTCTTTGTAAAAAGATTTTTAAAGCTGAACAGCTTTTTGTCAATCTCCCGGTCACTAACCTTGATTGAGGCAAAATAAGGGTTTTCTCCCTCTTCATAAACGGCAAAAATATCCCAAATTATCCTGCGTAAATCAATTTTAGAAAGGTCAAATACTGCCTTGATGTAACTTCTGCCCTTCCTTGTAAAGTGGGTTGCACTTTCAAAATGCACCTGCTTGTCCTCACTCTTTTTGTAGCGGTATGAAAGGGCAAAGCCGGTAAAATTATAATCGCTGTCGGTAATATCCGCACTGACAAGGAGCTTGTTGTTCCTGAACTTCAATTCCCTTAGATCAACAAAATCCAAGTCCTTGCGGGACATAATGCTGTCCCTTAGCCTGATGTAGAAAAATCCGTTTGGGCTGTACATAGGCTCAAGCTTAACAAGGGTATCACCCACATTAAATGAGGCAACAGTTGGAAGTACCCTTGCGTGTACATCCAAAAGGTTAATATCTGTTTTTTCTCCCACATATTCTGCCGACTTGATTTTGGCACAGTACAAATACCCGTTGTAGGAGAATGACGCACATACAAGGTATGCCCTTGCAGAAAAGTCCTTAACATTCTTCTCCATATTTTCAAAGGTTGCCCTAAAACTGCTGTTGTCAACCCTTGTGGTGTTAAGGATTACCTTTTCCTTGGTCTTTGAGTTGTACACAAAAATCTTTACATTGTCCACAGTGCTCATATCTGCGTTAAAGTGGATAAGATATGCGTCGTCCGCAACGCTATGCTCACCAAACATAACTCTTGCCGGAACAAATTCCGGTTCCATAATAAGGCTGTCTATCTTTTTGTCAAGGATTTCTGTGCCAATGTTTGGAAGAACATTTATAAACTGGAGTTCGTTGTTGTTTGAACGGAAGGTAAACTCCATCAAATCCATATTCTGCCGTCCGTTATCCACAATAGCAAGGCACTTTATGTCAACACTAAGCTGTGGTGTAACTGTTTTGATGTTTGTATAGTACCTCTCACCCTCAAGGTCATAAAAGACTCTCAGCTTTAGCACCTCAGGGTTAGGGAGCTTTAGAAAATGCCTGTCGTATCTGCATTTTAGGATAGAGTAATCCTCATTTTCTTCAACCTCTGTTGGCTGAATTTCGTAGTAAACCTCAGGTGCGTCCTCTGTTTTAGGACTTGCCAAAAGTGATATGCCCATTTTAGAGGCAGAGGGGTATTTATCCAGCTTTAAGTCAAAGCAAAACTTATCCTCAACAACATCAAAGCTAAGGATATAGTTGTTTGTGCAGTAGTTTAGCTTGCGTTTTTCCTCATAAAGTGCAAAGCCAAAGTAGCCGTTAGAGGTGATGTTCATTGCAAGTAGCTCTTTTTCGCCCTCAAGCTCACCCTTTGCCACCACATCATAGAAAAGCACTCGCTTGTTGTTTGTAGCCTTAAACTCCGTCTTTACACTTGGGTCGTAAAGTCGCTTAAAGGTTAAAATGCTGTCGCTTTCAAACACCATATACAGCTTAAAACGCAGTACAGACTTTTTCAGTGATAAAAAGTCAAAGCCGTCAAGCTCCAAGCGGTAGCTATCCCCCTGCAAAGTAGCCTCTTGATACCAAACGCTTTTGTTGTCGGCGTCAAGAATTGCAAAGGCTACGGCAGATGAGTAATTTTCATTCTCATTTGTAAAGCCAAGTGTGACAAAATTATCACCGCAGGATATTAATTTGGCGTGAACAACGCCTTTTATAAAAACTTCTTTATCTGTTAATTTATTCAAGGAACCAAAATAAGCCATCCATTGCCCCTCCTGTATTACGGTTAATTATACCACACAAACCCATATAATTACAATATATTTTACAAAACTAATCAAACTGGCTTGTATAAAGTTCAAAGTAAAAGCCTTTTTGGGCAAGTAAATCCTTGTGAGTTCCTCTCTCCACAACCTTTCCGTCCCTCATAACAAGTATCAAATCACTTTCCACAATGGTTTTAAGGCGGTGTGCTACAACAAAGCTTGTCCTGTCCTTCATCAGCTTCATAAAGGAGCGTGTAATCCTCTGCTCTGTCACAAGGTCAATGGAGCTTGTCGCCTCGTCCAAAATCAGTATTGGCGGAGGATTCAGCATAAGCCTTGTAATACAGATAAGCTGTTTTTGACCTGTTGAAAGGTTTCCACCGTCCTCGCCCACAACGGTGTCGTAGCCGTTGGGTAGCTTTTTAATAAAGGAATGTGCGTGGCTCTTTTTTGATGCCTCAATAATTTCTTCCTTTGTGGCACTTTGGTTGCCAAAGGCAATATTCTCCCCTATTGTACCCTGCTTTAGCCAAGTGTCCTGCAACACCATTCCAATGTTTTCACGAAGTGACTTTCGGCTGACTGTGTTGATGTCAATTCCGTCAAGGATAATTTTTCCCCTGTCAATGTCGTAAAAACGCATCAGCAGATTGATAAGGGTAGTTTTTCCGCAACCGGTTGGGCCTACAACGGCAAGTCGCTGACCGCTTTTTAAGCTAAAGTTCAAGTCCTCAATTAGGGGTTTATTTTTGTCGTAGGAAAAGTCAACATTTTCAATTTTAAAGTCACCCTTAATGCTCTGTGGCAGGGATTTATCACAAACAGATTCCTTTGGTGCGTCTATAATTTCAAGTATTCTTCCGGCACAGGCTATGGCATTTTGCAGTTCCGTAACAACACCGGTGATGTCGTTAAAGGGCTTTGTGTACTGGTTTGCATATGCAAGGAAAGCAGACAAATCACCCACAGAGAAAGTACTGCTGTTCATAGCAAAAAGCGCTCCCCCAACTGCAACAGATGCATAAACAAGGGAGTTTATGAACCTTGTGCCGGGGTTTGTAATTGAGGAATAGAATGTTGCGTTAAGGGATGTTTTCCCCAGTTCCTCATTGATTTCATCAAATTCCTGCTGATTTTTTTCTTCCCTGTGATAAGCCTTAACAGTCTTTATGTTGCTTATCATCTCCTCAACGAAGGAGGTTTCCTTTCCCCTTTGTTCACTCTGTCTTTTAAAATATTTGTATGTCTTTTTTGCAATAAACTTGCTGACAAAAAGGGAAACAGGTGTCAGCACCACAACGATTAGTGCAATCCAAACATTTATTGTGAACATAAAGAAAAGTGTTCCCAAAATTGTTACAATGCCTGTAAAAAGGTTTTGAAAGCCAAGTATCAAGCCGTCGGAAAATTGCTCTGCATCCGAGATTATACGGCTTACAATGTCGCCTGTTTCCCGACTGTCAATGTAGGAAATCGGCACAGTCTGAATTGTGTCAAATGCATCACTTCGCATATCCCTGACGGTATAGTTTGCGATTTTTGTATTCAGAGTGGTTGTAAAGTACTGGCTGACACCTGCAACAAGAAGTGCAACAAGGATTTTTACAAGAATTTCCCCAACCCTTACAAAGTCAACATTCCCCTTGCCCACAATACTGTCAATAGCCTCACCGGCAAGTACAGGAATATACAGTGTGCATATTGTGGAAATCAAGGATAAAATTAGGGATAGGATAAAAGAATACTTGTACTTTCCGATATACTTAATAACCCTTTTAATAATTTTTCCGCTTGTCATCACTGCACCTCCTTGTTACAGGAAGCATAAATTTCCCTATAGGTTTGGCAGTTTTCTATAAGCTCATTATGAGTACCCACACCCTCAAGCTCACCGTCATTAAGCACAAGGATTTTGTCGCAATGCTCAACTGTTGATGTCCTTTGAGAGATGATAAAGGTTGTTCTGTCCTTGGAATTTTCTTCTAACGCACTTCTAAGCATTTTGTCTGTCTTATAATCAAGGGCGGAAAAGCTGTCGTCAAGGATAAGGATAGGTGTTTTCCTGACAAGTGCCCTTGCAATACTAAGCCTTTGCTTTTGACCGCCTGATAAATTTTTGCCCTGTTCAAGCACCTGTTCATCAAGTCCCTTTGACTTTTTGCCGATAATCTCCTGTGACTGGGAAATTTTCAATGCATTTTCAATGTCCTTGTCCGTCGGGTTATCCGACCCAAAGGTGATGTTATCCCTGATTGTGCCACGGAACATTGTAGCCTTTTGCATAACAACAGAAACACTTTTATTAAGCTCATCCTGTGTATAGTTTAAGATATTTTTGTTACCTATAAAAATATCACCTGTTGTAGCCTCATAAAATCCTGAAAGCAGACTTACAAGGCTTGTTTTACCACTGCCTGTACCGCCGATTATGCCAACGGTTTCACCTTTTTTCACATCAAAGGTAATGTTTTTTAAGCTGTATTCATCATTGTCGTTGTAGCTTAGTGAAACATTGTCAAAGGTGATGTAACCCTCAGTTTCCCTGTCAACACCAACAGGCTTTTTGTGTTCTTCCATTGTGAGAACAGCGTCAACCCTGTTCTTACAGGCAATAGCCTTTGTTTCTGTGATAATAAGGTTAGCAAGCTTAATAAGCTCAACGAGAATTTGTGACATATAGTTGTACAGGGCTACAACCTCACCCTGACTAATCACCCCTGCGTCAACCCTAATTGCCCCAACATAGATAAGTGCAATTATGCCAAGGTTGATGATTACAAATGTTGCAGGGTTCATCACAGAGGAAATAATGTTTGCAGTTTGCTGAAATTTCACCAGTCGGCTGTTTTCTTCAGCAAGGGAATTAATCTCATTTTCCTCCTGATTAAAGGCACGGATTACACGCACACCCTTAACATTTTCCTTAGTCCGTAAAAGCACCCTGTCAAGCTGATTTTGTACCCTTTTGAATCGGGGAATTGTAAGGTACATAACAGCAAAAACAACAATAGCAAGTAGTGGTACAACAACAGCAAACACAAAAGCACCCTGTGTGTCCACATAAAAAGCCATAATCGTTGCACCGATTACAATAAAAGGTGAACGAAGTAGCAGTCGCAAAAACATATTTATTCCCGTTTGAATTTGGTTGACATCACTTGTCATTCTTGTAATAAGAGTTGACGAGCCGATACCGTCAAGCTGTTTGAAGGAAAGCCTTTGTATCTTGTTAAAAAGCGCACTCCTAAGCCCTGTACAAGCACCGATAGCCGCCCTTGCCGCAAAGTACTGTGCAGTGATTGCGGAAACAAGACCCACAACAGCAAGTAGCACAAGGATAAGACACCTTACAATGATATAAGTGCTGTCACCGTTATTGATTCCGTTGTCAATAATATCTGCAACAACAAGAGGTACAATAAGCTCAAAGGAAGCCTCCAGTAGCTTAAACAGAGGTGCAAGAATTGACTGAACCTTATATTTTTTTAAAAACGATAAACTTTTCATAATAATATAGTTCCTAATTGATGGCTAAAATATAAGTCGCCAAAGGGCGACTTATGATAACTTAATTAATTCACAAAGGCTACATTTGTTAGGAGTTTGGAGTTTGGAGTTTGGAGTTTGGAGTTTAAAGTTCAAATCTCAAAACTCAAAACTAAAAACTCAAAACTTCTATTGCCTTTTCTATCCTCTCCTGCATATCCTCCTTGCCGATAATCTGACAAATTGTACACAGGTCAGGTGTGTTGGAAAGTCCTGTAATTGCAATACGGATAATCTCGGACACCTGTGCAACAGAGCCGATGTATTTTTCAGGCTCTTTCTTGTAGGCTTTCATATCGGTTGTAAAGCCAAGCTCCTCTGAAAGTGCCTTAACCTTGTTAAACCAAGCGGAATTGTCGTCATTTTCGTCATAGGTTTCAAGGTACTTTGTAAGGATAGCCTTAACTGTTTCGCCGTCATAGCTGTACTCATTAGTAGGCACAAAGGTTTCCTTAAAGAAGTAAGAAAGACTGCTGATAATCTGCTTTGCGTATGCAAAATCCTTTCTTCTTCTCTTTTGGTTAAGTCCCATACAAAGGGTAAGCACCTTTTCCATATACTCCCTGTCGCCAAAGTACAAATCATAATGCTGGCTGTCGTACTCACGCACCCAAGTTTCAAGGAAAGTATAAACCTCTTCAAGTGACATCTTTGCAAATTCCTTTTTACATATATCGTGGAACTTTTGCAAATCAAAGAGCGCACCACTTTGCGACATCTTCTTAACAGAGAACGGAAATTCGTTGATGTCCTTGTCAGGGTTTTTGTCGTGCCATTCCTCAAAGTTGCTGTTAAGAAGTGTTAGGAGATACACCTTGACAGTATAAGGGTGGTAGCCGTCCTGACGGTAGAAGTCAAGTGAAAGCTCAGGGTCTTTCCTTTTGCTTAGCTTTCTCTTACTGTTGTTTTCCATCTTCATAAGGTGTGCTGTGTGGGCGTACTTTAGCTGTTTAAAGCCAAGCACCTGATTAAGCTGGAAGTGAGTTGGAACAGAGCTTAGCCACTCGTTACCACGGATAACAAGTGTTGTACCCATAAGATTATCGTCAATTACGTGAGCAAAGTGATAGGTTGGCACACCGTCACTCTTTAAAATAACAATATCGTGGATATTTTCGGGGAAAGAGATTTTTCCCATAATTTTATCCTCAATGGTAATTTCCTTATTTTCGTCACCGGGGGACTTCAGCCTTAACACCCAAGGCTTGCCTGCCTTAAGATTTTCTTCAATTTCTTCCAATGACAGATTACGGCATTTTGCCCACTTTCCGTAGTAGCCGGGAGTTGCATTTTCATCCTGTTGAGCCTGTCGTAATTGTGCGTTGTCCTCCTCTGTGCAAAAGCAAGGATAAGCCAAGCCCTGACGGATAAGTTCCTTTGCAAAAACGTGGTAAAATTCTACCCTTTGACGCTGATAATAAGGTCCGTAGGCATTGTCACTCTTGTCCTCCTGACCTGCACCCTCGTCAAACTCAATGCCGAAATATTTCATAACATTGATGATGATGTCCACAGCACCGTCAACCTTACGCTTTAAGTCTGTGTCCTCAATTCTAAGGTAAAAAACGCCGTCCGAAAGGTGAGCAATCCTCTCGTCTGCAAGGGCAGAATAAAGGTTGCCAAGGTGAATAAAGCCTGTTGGTGAGGGTGCCATTCTTGTAACCTGTGCGCCCTCTTTCAAATTTCTTTTAGGGAATTTTGCAAAAACCTCATCCCTTGTCATAGTGCTGTTTGGAAGTAAA
>JBJEOZ010000109.1:0-7386 GCA_051880975.1 Ruminococcus sp. | reverse complement strand
TATACCCTAAAGTATTCAAGATGTCAATAACTTTTAAGTTATTATTTTATTTTTTGCTTGCAGATAACAGAACCATAAAGAACATTCCCAGCAAAGCACCGACTATCATACCTAATATGAACATTAACATAATAGTGTTCCTTTCAAATCAACTTAAGTCAACTTCATAGTTCTGTAGAACTGTTCCTTCCGGTACAACAAACCTATAAAACTCTTTTGAATTAAAAATACCGTCAAAGATACCACCGCCATTTTCATCAGAAATAAAGCCAAGGTAAAACAATTTAAATGCTAAGCTTTCCTGCTTTTTTAGGGGTACTCTGTAATTGTGTACTTCAAGACAAGGTTCTTTATCCGCAACCTCTCGAATTCTGGAGTTTGATGCCGGAACCTTATCAGTAACAATATCGCCATCATCATAGTAGGCGTAGTAGTAATAGTTGTTTTCCTGTATGTTGCCTGAACCAATAAAGAATTGCCCATTAACATCACGATTGTCACGCAAGGCTACAAGTGGAATGCTTTTGGAAACATATTCTTCTGTTCTTTCACAAGAATTAGTATAGAAAATACCACAAAATAATGAACCTAAGAATATAACTACTGAGATTAATAAACAGGTGATACATACATTCTTATGAGTTAAGTTGTATACAACTAAACAAGAAATAATGGCTGCGATACTTAATATCAATAAAATTGTTAATAACATAATTAATTTTCCTCCTTCATCATAACTACATTAGTGTAATTTGGGTTTTGGGTTATTTCAAACCAAAATTCTAAACATTCCTTTTTATTAGAGATAGTAGTGGAATGTTCTGTTCCATAAAGTGTGTACTTAACTGTCATTTTTTATTTTCTCCTTTTCTCCGATAGTTTTTTGATAACAGCGTTTTTAATCTTGACATATAGTTCAGATTGAGGGAGTAAATTATACTGACCTCTTTCAGCTGCACGATGAGAGTTTGGAAATATTAACTTTATCCCTTGCCCGTCTTGCAATACCCTTATGTCGTTGATTATCAATTCATCATCCAAGGTGACACTTGCAATGATTTTGTATTTGCTGTTGCGAATGACTCTTATCCGTGTTGATGTTACTTCCATTATGATATTCTCGCTTTCATTTTGTTTAACCTCCTACTCTGAAATATATTCCGCCTCAGCCGGTATTCTGTTTCCAACACCGGTATAGACACCGACTTCGGTACCGTTCACTGTGATGAAAGCTAAAGCTCTTTCAGTTCTATGAACTTCATAAACCTTTCCGACCTCAGGACGGTATTTCTTCTTCACCGGGACTTCTTTTAAAATTTTAATTTTCATAAACTTCCTTTCTATAAACCTAATGCATAATCACGGATAACAATTTCTTTACTACATCTAATAATGGTGCCAAAGGCTCTATTAAAATCTGCATTACTGATATATACAATATCTCCGTCCTCATAAATTAATTTAACACTTTTATTTTGAGGTTGTTTTTCCCATTTCTTTAGTCCTACATAATTTTCCATATAAATCTTAAATCTCCTTATTTGATGTCATTTTACTACTTATTATTTGGGTCTAAAGGCTGCCAAAACCTTGTGTTCTGACAGCCTTTGTGCAGAGATGAGAGGGGGACACTCTGCCTATATAAAAACTTGTAAGCAATTTTGAATATTGTTTGAATTATTTCACAGGAACTTCTTTTATATTTTAGTTTTCTATCCCAAAAGAAACTTTTGAATTGCTGTTACATCCTTAATATTTATCATACCGTCATTGTTCATATCGGCACAAAGCCTTGCATCTGCATCAAGTATTGATAAATGACATATATATTTTGCAACTATTGTTGCGTCTTTAATTGTAACAGCTTTATCTTTGTCCACATCTCCAATTACATAATCATAATTCTTTTGAAATATTCCTTGTTTCTCAAGAACATTAATAGTGTCGATTATTGCATCTGAGATGATTTTATGACCTAAAGCAGATGGATGAATACCATCCTCTTGGATTATATCTGTATTACAGTTCAAAGAAAAATCGGATTTAAAAGCAGTAAAAACATCAGTAACATATGTGTATTGATATTCATATGAAACATTGAAAAATACATTGTTTATGTATGGATACAATTCTAAAAAATATGAAGAATAATTTTGAAAATAAGTCGGTTTAATTTCTGCCGGATTATAAATAGTTTGTAACAGGATTATCGAATTAGGATTAAGTTGATGGATTCTTTCAATAATTCTTCTTAAGTTATTTTCCATTTGATTTACGACTGCTTTAATATATGTAGAATTGATACCATCATTAACAAGAGCCTGAATGATATTTGTTTTATCCTTTAAAAAGTCATTTCCACCAATTGAAACAGATATTAGCTTTGCATTAGCAACATTGCTTATTGCTGTGTTGTTTTTGAACAGCTGATTATATAAGTCGGTTGTAGTATAACCGCTTACTGCATTGTTGTATAAAGAATAATTTTTATTTTTTGCAATTAGATTTGCATAACTATCATTAGATGAACTTAATCCATAGCCGGATGCGATTGAGTCACCTAAGACAAGAAAATTATTATTTGTTTCTGCTGATACACAATAAATTGTGGTTATGGAAATGATAAATGATATGATAAGTGATATTATTTTTTTCATATTGTAGTTAATTTCTCCTTTATCAAATATAATTTCAAAGGCTGCCAAAACCTTGTGTTCTGACAGCCTTTGTGCAGAGATGAGAGGGGGAACTCTGCCTATATAAAAACTTGTAAGCAATTTTGAATATTGTTTGAATTATTATTCTCCTCCAATCAAATAAAGTGTGCCGGGAATAAGCGCTGATGCCAGTATGCAATTTATTTCCATATCCATAAGTGGTGAGTCGGTGACAACTTCGGTATCGTTTTCTTTTGATGAAACAACCTTAACAAGCTCTTCATCTAAACCTGTGATACTGTCATAGTCAAATCTTTGTAAATAAACATTCTCTGCAAGCTCAATGCCTGCGTTAATCATATCGTTGTAGGTCATTTTGTTTTCCCCTTTATCAAATATTAATCAATGCCCTTATTGCATTTTCAATTTCAGCTGATGAACAATCACCTGTTAGTCCTAACCTTGTAATTTCATCTGCTGTCAGAGAAAGTGTTACCTTGTATGTTTTATCCTTAATACTCAACTTGGACAAATTGTCCACCTTTTTTGTATCAGAAGATTTAACAGGTTTTGAAATTGTGGTTTTTTCCTCTGTTGGTATCATATGATTTGGAACAGGAACTTCATTGGGGGTAGCGTCTTTTGCATTGTTATCCTCAATCGTGGACACCACCTTTTTACCGAAATCATCAGAGAAAAAAATATTCTCATCAGGGTTGAAATTGCCTGATAAAATATCGGCATAGTCAGCAGGGTAGAGTTTAAGCAGTTTGGCATTATCAGTTGTAATTCTACATTCTGTTGCGTGATTGATAAGATATGTAAAAATATCGTTCTGTTGCTTTTCATTCAGATATGACAACTCAACAGCTGCGATAATTGGTATGTTGCCACTGTCAACTCTGTTCAGCAAAGGCTTAATAAGGTAAGTGAGCCTTATATATCTATACACCTTTTTGCGAGTTAAATTGCCCTCATCAGCAATTTGCTTGATTGCCTTATTGGTTCGCTTACTGAGTATTTCGTACTTGTGTCTAAAAGCAAAAGCCAGTTCAGACGGGTCATAATCATTGTTTCTTTCGGTGTTGGAGTCAATTATGATTAATTCCTTGTCCTCATCACTAAGGTGTTGCTTAATGATACATTTAGCATTTTCAAGACCTGCCTTTTCACAAGCTCGTTTTCTATGCCTGCCTGCAAGTAATTCATAGTAACCCTCTTTGCTGTGAGGAGTTACCACACAAGGCTCTAACTGACCGTTGATTTTAATGCTTTCTGCAATACGGTCAACGGTATCCTGATGTATTTTAAAGTCCTGTTTATCAATTTCAATGATTTTATCGGTTGGAATTTCAACAACAGTATCATTGTTTGTAGTGCTGAGATTGTCACTATCGGTAATTGAAAAGTTGAGTGATTGCCTTTTAATGTTCATCGACATTATCAATCACCAACCTTTTTAAGAATGTTACCGACAACAGCCATATACTCCATACCAACTGTGGAACGGGGGGAGTTTACACAGCTCCTGTTCATTCCAACAGCATTTTTTACTTCTGTGCGATATGAAATTGTTTGCGGAATAACTAAATCACCGTAGCTTTCACGCAAGGCGTCCAACACTTCACGGCTGTGCTTTGTCGCTTTCTGATACATTGTAGGCAGAAAGCCTAACAGATACTTTGAAACATCAGTATCTTTCTTGATATTTACGAGGGTTTGCAGAGTCTTTTCAACCTGTGTGTAGGATAAAATATCTGTCTGCACAGGAATAAGTAACTTGTCGCATACTGCCAGGGCATTTGTAACAAGCAAGTCTGATGCAGGACTGCAATCCAAAATGATGAAATCATACTTATTAAAGTAATCATCACTCAGAGTTTGCTTCAGGATGTTTGTGCAATCGTTTTTACTTGCAAGGTAGGAAGAAATCCCCTTGAGTGTTTCACCGGCAGGGATAAAGTCAAAGTGTTCTGAACTGAAATGCCTTATGTGATTATCGTAGTCAATATACATTCCACCGATACTGGAGATAATCAATTCCGCAACGGTAGGCTTTCGGTCAGGCTCATATCCTAACCATTGACTGCAATTTGACTGATAGTCAAGGTCAAGAATAAGCACCTGCTTTCCGCATTTTGCAAGTCCGGCAGAGATGTTCACAACGGTTGTTGTTTTACCCACACCGCCTTTTTGATTTGCAACTGCAATAATTGTCGGTTTACTGTTCTGTTTCATTATTAATCTAATCCTTTCATCGTGGACAATTTGTCCAAGTTTTTAATATAAAAATAACCGACTACTAAAAAGTAATCGGTTAATTTAAATATCGTGTTTAATTTTATCTATATCATATTTTAAGAATTTATCTAACTTACTTACATCAATATGTCTGTACTGTTCCTCAAGATGCGTGTAAATATCCAGGGTTATCTGAACACCTGAATGCCCCATTAACTTAGATGCTGTCAAAGGGTCAATGCCGGATAGAAACAGCAAAGTAGCATACATATGACGGAGCTGATGAGCGTTAAACTTCTCAACTACCTGTGGTATTCCTTTAGGGTTAAATTTCGATTTTGGTTCTTCATTTGGATGTAGCTTTTTGAATTTCTGACAATAAGCATAATAATTAATATCAGCTTGATATGTTTTCCAGTACCTACTCCAAGTTGACGGGGTTTGCAAATCACCATTATCCTGTGGACATACCAAATAGGATTGAGCGTTTAATTTTTCTTTCTTCAGATAATCAATAATAGTATAGGGAAGAGGAACAAACCTTGTTTTTCCGTTTTTTGTACCCGAAACTATTTCAAAATCGTTAGTGTCAACAGTCTGAACTCTTTTGGTTACTGATATACCTTTTCTGCTGTATATATCATCTATATGTATATCATCCCAATTCAGAGCAATTAATTCCCCTCGCCTTAACCCTGCAAACATCATTATCATTGCACCTGTTTTAAGCCTGTTTTCAACATTTAGAACTAAATCGTATTGCTCCATTGATATTGCTGTTACAACTTTTTTTGGAGCCTTTTGCGGTATCCGTTTTTTTGCGTTTCGTGCAGGATTAAGAGTAATTAATTCTCTGTCTATCGCAAATTCAAAAATGTTATATGTAATATTGGCAGTTTGCGAAAGCGTCTTTTTAGCAGATGGCTTATGAGTTGTAGGGTTTTCGGCTGCAAGAGAAAACATCATATCGTCAATCATCATAGGCTTTATCTCTGATAAAGGATAAAGACCAATGTAATGATTAATCCGTTTAATACAAGAAGATAGAGATTTCACATAAGAATATGATACACCTACCTTAGCTCGTTCGAGCCACATTTTTGCTAAATCACTAAATAATATGTTACAATCCAAATCCATAAACAGTAAACACCTCTGAAACAAGATTATACCATAATCATATAGTTTGTACAAAATATATATTTCTTGAACCCTACGAACCAAAAGGTCGGGGGTTCGAGTCCCTTCCAGCGCGCCAAAGTTCCGTAGACAATGTGTTTACGGAACTTTTTTTGTTTCGCAGTGTTCCACGATTTTTTTATTTTATTATTGTAAAAAAGACAAGCGTTTTGCCTGTCTCTTTTTTCTTTATTTTATTTTTTCTCATAAATCTCTCTGCGGTGACCAATGCTCAGTATTAAAATTACTATTTTTTCATCTTGTATATCTGCAATTAGTCGATAGTTACCAATACGGTACCGCCATTCGCCCCGATGATTTGCTACCAAACCTTTGCCATATTGCCTTGGATTTTCGCAGTCAACAAGATTTTTTTCTATCCACCCAATTATCAAAGATGCGGTGGGTTTGTCAAGCTTTTTTAGTTGCTTAACCGCTTGCTTTGTGTATTCTACTTTATATTTCATTAATTTAATCCTAACATTTCTTTGACTTTATCGTGGCTGTAGGTAGTAGGGTCAGCCTCATATTCCTTCATTGACTCCTTATATGTTGTAAGGTCAATTTCATCTTCAATGCGTTCAATAACCGACTGCCTGAATAGGTCTGAAATGCTTATATTGTTAATTTCGGCATATTTCTTAATTAGCTTTGTATCTTCATCATTTAATCTAAGTGATATGGTCATAAATAACTCCTCCTTATGTAATACATTGTAATACATAATATGCGAACTGTCAATATATTTTCTCAATATATTTTTGTTTTTTCAGGAGCGTTTATGCCATAAACACTTACATAAGTCAACTTCATAGTTTTGCAGAACTTTTCCCTTTGGTATAACAAACCTATATTTTCTAATCCTTTCGTCAATTTTCCACAAATTAGGACACAAATTGTTATGAAAAGTCACATTTTTAGTTCTTAATGATTGACACCGAAACAAGTAAATGTTACAATAAACATTACTATTTTGCGGATATCTCTAAATTATTTTGAAAGAGAGAATTATTATGGATGATAAGTATTTACACGAAGCCGGCGTCGAGATGATGCGTCTTGTCAAGGCAACACTTCATGCTTACAGGCGATTTAGCAAATCGGCAATCGACGACGAGCACATTAGCGTTTGCGGTTTGCAGATTTTGGATTCACTTCGATACTATCCCGACCGCAATACCGTAAGCGAAATTGCCGAGTCAATCGAGGTTAGCAAGGGTCTTGTTTCCAGAGAAGTTGAAACCCTGCGTAAAAACGGATATGTTACCACTGCTGTTGATTCAAAGGACAGGAGAGTTCTGCGTATTTT
>JBJEOZ010000108.1:0-7397 GCA_051880975.1 Ruminococcus sp. | reverse complement strand
TTTTTACTTTTAGTGTGCAAATTGAGTACGGCGACACTGTGTCGGACTATGTTGCTCCTATGAGCAACACAGACAACCTTGCCTATGAGGATGTGACAAATGTCATCAGTGACGGCGAAATCACAGTTGAATATGTGCCAAGCATACAAAAACTATATGATAATTTAGCAACAGCAATAATAGCAATAGGAGGTAGTTTATAATGTTGTTTAATTTACACGATTTTATTTTAAATACTCTAAAGGGTATGGTAGGCAATTATCCACAATGGCAAGTGCAGGAGTACGCACTTAATTGGTACTCAAAGGGTAAGCTGACAGAGGCTGATTTGGCAACGGTGGAAAGCTGGTACACAGCAGAGGAAACAGAGGAAACCACAGCAGAAATAGAAGAAAGAGAGGAAATCTAAATGAAAGAAAATATTATACAAGCACTTTTTTCGGCGGCACTCGGCGCCGTTATGGCTTATCTCAACATACTACTTGTGCCGTTTATCGTCCTTTTGGTAGTTATGATAACCGACTACCTAACAGGTATGACAGAGGCTTATGTCAACCGTTCCCTCAACAGCCGTATTGGTGTTGTGGGAATACTTAAAAAAATAGGTTACATTGTGGCGGTAGCCGTCGGTGTAGTTGCAGATTATCTTATAACAAGTGCACTCGTCAAAATTGGGGTTGAGATACATACAAGTGGCTATATAGGTCTTGTGGTAACGATTTGGTTTATCATAAATGAATTAATCTCAATCCTTGAGAACCTAACCGAAATCGGCACACCGCTCCCTGTTTTTTTAGTTAAGATAGTAAAAAGATTAAAAATCACAGTCGAGGACACAACAGCGGAAAGCGAGGACAAGAAATAATGAGTTTGAAAATCAAGAAAAATCTTGCAAATCGTAACAACTACGGTGACAAGAGGTCAACAAGTATCATTGACTACATTGTTATCCATTACACAGCCAACGACGGCGACACCGACGAAAACAACGGTAGTTATTTTAAAAATAATGTAATTGGTGCATCAGCACATTACTTTGTTGACAGCGACAGTGTCACTCAAAGCGTACCGGACAATTACGAGGCTTGGCACTGTGGACACGACATTGGCGGTCAGTATTACCACCCGACCTGCCGAAATTACAACAGCATAGGCATTGAGCTTTGCGACGACAACAGAAACGGAAAAATCTATCCGTCAGCAAAAACCATTGCAAACGCTATTGAGCTTACAAAAAAGCTGATGAAAAAATACAACATCCCTGCATCTAATGTAGTCCGTCACTATGATGTGACACACAAGACTTGCCCGGCTTATTGGTGTGGCACAGACGAAAAAAACAGGCTTTGGAGAACAGAGTTTAAAAATAAGCTATCTTTGTCAAAAGTCAAGCTACAAAGCAATGCAGGACTATATAAGTACAGCTTTAAAGACCCAATCGGCGGTAGCTCAAAAAAGTTAAAGACTTTAAAAAAGGGTACAACAGTTACGGTGCTTACTGATGACGGATCCGGCTGGGTTAAGGTCAAGGCAGGACTTACTACAGGCTGGATTGCAGGCGTACACTTAGGCACTGCGTGTGAACGCTCTACATACAAAACTATTTGGGTTGATAAAGGCACAAGAGTCCGCAGACTTAATAAAGCTGAAACAAAATTTGAAACAGACACAAGACTTAAAACAAGTCATAAGTTTATTTTAATCTGCCCTATCGAAAGCGGAAAGTACAAGGGCTGCAAGTATGCTAAGCTCATCAGCAACAGCACTAACAGCGGTAGATATTACTATATTTTTTAAAAAAATGGGGTAGCAATCTGCTACCCCACAAAAATTATCCCCCAACTGTCCAATATACGGATGGTTGGGGGATTTTTTTATTTTTTAAAGAAATGATTGACAAATTATCAATAGCATTATATAATAACAGTGTCAGGAGGAGCTTCAGCTCCGAATGTTGGATTGAAATGTTAGAAATTAGATGTTTAAAACATTTAAGGGAAAAAACTACTGTATTTTGCAGTAGTTTTTTTCTTTTGTTTTGACAAAATGTACAAATTATTCACACTACATTTGTGCAGTTTTTTATGAAAAAAACATTGACTTTATACACCTGCAGGTGTATAATTAAATCAAAGATAAGGAAAGGAAAATCCTAAACACCAGAAAGGAAAAATTATGGCAAAACTAACAGACGGAAAGAAAACAGTAGACATCGAAATGAAATTATGGAAAGGCTTTTGTTCCGGTTATGACCCCGACTGGTCTAATGATTTTTTTGAGGTAGGTCAGTTACCTTATGATGAAGAAAAAGATGCTTATATCGTCGAAGATGTTGACTACTGCATCGAGCAGGCAAGGGAACGTGTCGAATACGACAATGAATATCTTAAAGAACAAGGCAACGAGGATGATGAATATTGCCTGTTTGTTGACGAAGTATAAAATCAGCTAAATTATAATTAATATGACAGGTTATCAGCAAGGAATATTATGGGTGAGCGGTTGTTATCAAAACAACCGCTTTACGGTGAGAAATATAGATAAACACTATATCGACGAAATAAAAAGTGTTTTCCCAGGCAACCAACCTTATTTGCAAAAACACAACACCAAAGGTAAAAAAGATTATTGGGTAATAAAATCTGCAAAAGTCAAGCAAATATCGTTATCAGATGTTAGTGAAATGAAAGGTTTTATCACAGCAATAATAGAATTAAATGCTTGTGCCAGCTTGGGAACGAGGAAAAGAAGAGATGGGACACACTATTATCGCCCGATTTTGCGAATTTACGGAACAATGGAAACACTTGATTTTATTAAACCTCACTTGCCAGTTAACCCCAAAAAAACACAGAAACAAAAAACTAACACAGGCACAACTTATTATATAAGTATTGCATCAGCAAAAGAGTTAGATGATATTTATAATTTTTGCGAACATAAAAACAAATGTTTTTGGGATAGGTTTAATAAATTGCTTAATGGCAAATTAAACGATAAAGAACATCCTTGGGAATAATAAACGAGAGCTGGGATACGAAAAAAGGAGGTTAAAAAAACGTGAACAATCTGCAAAAAATAAGAAAGCAAGCTGGTCTTAGTCAAAGCCAGCTTGCCGAATCATCCGGGGTGAGTTTCAGGATGATACAGAAATATGAAACTGGCGACAGGGATATAAACAATGCAAGTGCTATAACGGTTTTTAAATTGGCACAAACATTAAAGGTCAATGTTGAGGATTTAATAAACAAAAAATAACCGGGCTTAATGCCCGGATTTTTTGATGAAATTATAACTTTTGGAGTATGCTCCGCCGTATTGGGTTATTATTATCTTTGCAAGTTGGGGATTGGTTTGTTTTATTCTTACAGGGTATTGAAGTCTTTTTTCATATACAAACATTACATAACCTCCCAAGGCCATGGGCCTTTAATCCATTGTACAGGGCTTGGTGCGTCTTTGCTTGTCAACGGGCCGTATTCTGCCTCGTACTTTTCTCTTAATGGTCTGTATATGTTATCCAGTTCGTCAAACTTCGCCATAGCCTCGGTGGAGTCGGGGTGGGTGTCTAAGAACAGTCTTAATTCAAACATTGCAAAGGAAACAGAGGCGAGTTTTTTTGTGAGTATATCTCGTTCAGTCATTCTTCATTTCCTCCATACATTTTTCACCGAAAAACGGTTTGTCTAAAGTGGGAAACAGCGTGCCTGTTTCAAAACCGTGTGGTACGGAATACATACGGGGGTTGTTGCTTTGGTAGGGAACATATGCCATAGCCTCGGAATAGTCCCGTGGAAAGGGTGTTATTCCGTAGCTTCTAAATATTTCATCAACCACATTAATTCTCCTTTGTTAAGGTTTATATTGGTGAAGTTTACCTGCCGTAGTTATTTGTAATTCCATAAAATATACGCTTTTCGGCAGGTAAAACTGATAAGGTTCATAGTGACCTCTGATTATATAATATGTCCTAAACTGTTGTAGGTGAAACCGATAATTGTTATGAGTATATTTTTTCTTTCTTTTTTACGTAAAAAGAACTGCTGTAAATTCTGTGATTTACAACAGTTCCATAGATTTTGCATATTTACTTTTTATGCTGATTCTATTTCGTATGTAAAGCCTGCATCTGTGATAGCTTTGATTGTGTCCTCTATTCCTTGACCGCCTTCTGTTAGATAGCCTGATGCAAAAATGGAGTCAACAACGCTTAACAGTTTTTTCTCTTCTCCTTTAAAATAGACCTCACGACCGGCAGCACAGCGAATGTCGGACTTTGGTACAAGGAGCCTTGCAAGGCACAGAACTTTCATACAGTAAGAGGTGGTTAGATATGAAGTGTCTGCTTTTTCCATTGGAGTGCCGGGAATAGGGAGCAGGAAGTTAATTGGCAGAGCCTCCGGGTTAATTTCACGCAGTTCAAGGAGCATATCCACAACATCCTCCTTGCTTTCTCCCATACCGATAATGCCACCGCTGCATATCTCAAAGCCCAGTCTTTGTAACATATGGATATTTTCCACACGCTGGTCAAAGGTGTGTGTTTTGCAGATGTTTTTGTAGTAGGAACGACTGGTGTTTAAATTGTGATTAATTCGGTCAAGTCCTGCGTCTTTCAGTATCTTTGCCTGTTTTTCTGTAAGGAAACCAATGGAACAGCAAAGATGCGTTCCTGTTGCCTTCATTTTGCGGATGCGCTCAGAAAGTTCCTCAATTTTCTTATCAGTAAATTTCATTCCGCTAAGTCCTATACAGTGGCGTGACAGCTTGTGTTCATTTACAAAATCATTGTCATTGTATAGCTTTTCGTCAGACACCCACTTGTACTTTTCAATCTCCGCCTTGGAACGGCAGGACTGGGCACAGTAGGCACAATCCTGAGAACAGTTGCCACTGCGTGCATTGGTCAGAATATGAATACTTACATGGTTGCCCTTGTATTTTCTGCGGAGTTTTTCCGCCCTTTTGATAAGCTCATCAAGCTGTTCGTCGGGAGTGTTCAGTATTTTAATTGCATCTTCTCGTGAAAGAACAGGAAATTCGTTGTTTTGTCCTTGTGAAATCATATTTACACCTTCTTGGATTTTTTTATAAGTTTACAGAACTCTTTATCTTTTTTCAATTTTATCATAGTAGCAATTCATTGTCAACCAAATTATAAAACAGGTTTACAATAGCGTGTTAAGGTGCACATTTTTGTATGGCAAAATAACTATATGAGTTTTTCTGCAAGGAGTACTATTCGTGAAAAATAAACGGAATTATTTGATATGAAACAGACTTGCTTGAAATATTTTTGAATATGTGTTAAAATCAATCCGTTAATGTTTTAATTATAAAACATTTTTTAGGAGGTATTAAAAGATGAAAAAATTTGTCAGCGTTATTCTGTCAATACTTGTGATTTGTTCATCCTTTGCAGGACTGACTGCATTTGCAGATGAAACAAGTCAGAGTGCAAATTCAAAAACAGCTCTTTCAGTTGGGGGAGTACTTCCGCCTGACGAATCCCTGTTAACGGGAACGATTGGGGAATGTACTTGGTCTTTTGAGAAGAATTCTAAAATAATGAAAATCTCAGGTAACGGCTCTATGGAGCAATACAACGTATATACAGAGCTTCCTTGGTATAGCTGGAGGGAAAATATTGAAAAGGTAGTTATAGAGGAAGGCGTTACTGTAATCTGCCACTGGGCTTTTATTGAATGTAAGAACCTTAAGGCGGTTTCAATCCCCGACAGCGTTATAGAAATTGGTCATGGTGCATTTCGTGATTGTGAAAGCCTTACTCAGGTGTCAATTTCTAAAAATGTCAGTAAAATATGGCCAACTGCATTTGCCGGATGCAAAAAGCTTGAAAAAATTGAAGTTGATGAAAATAATATCTGCTATTCATCCATCAACGGTGACCTGTATGAACATTGGTATCAGATGGAATTAATGCAGTATGCTTTGGGAAAGCCTGATACGGAATTTACAGTTCCTGACGGTGTAGTAAAAATTGATTCGTATGCTTTTGCATACAGTGATAATCTTGTTACTGTGAAAATACCAAAAAGTGTAAAGGAAATTGACTATCAGGTATTTGAAGATTGCACAAACCTAACCGAAATCACATTACCCGGCACTGTTGAAAAGACACACGGTTATACATTTAATTTTAGTAAAAAACTAACCAAAGTAGTTTACAGCAACGGTATAAAGAAAATAGAACCCGGTGCTTTCTATGGTTGTGAGGGATTAACCGAATTTACAATTCCCAACACCGCTGAGGAAATTGGCAGGAAAGCGTTTTATAGCTGTAAAAATATTAAGAAAATTACAATCCCCAAAAGCGTAACAAAAATAGGTGATTATGCCCTGGGTTATTATTTTGCTTTCTACGATGATACATCCCATGATGATAAGGTTGAGGACTTTGTAATTTACGGCTACAAAGGTACTGCCGGAGAGAAGTATGCACTTGACAACGGATTTAAGTTTGTGTCAATAGGTGACGCAAGAAAAACTCAGAAGATAACAGGTGTAAAGTCACAGTATGTTACATCAGCAGGAAAGACCTTTAGTCTTAATGCAAAGGCAAACACAAAGCTTTCCTACACAACAAGTAACAAAAATGTTGCTGTTGTTTCCGCCACAGGAAGGGTAACAGTAAAAGGTGTTGGAAGTGCAGTAATCACTGTTAAAGCACCTGAAAACAGACTTTATAAGTCGGCACTTACAAAGATAAAGATAATTTCCGCACCGAAGGATTTTTCTTCAAAAGAAGTATCGAAGGTGAAGAAAACAGGCACAAAGGCAAAGCTGTCTTGGAAAAAACTTGCAGGTGCAACAGGCTACACAGTTCAGTACGCCACAAACAAAGCCTTTAAAAAGGCGAAGAATGTAAAGGTGAGCAAAACAACAGCCACAATCACCGGACTGAAAAAGGGCAAAACCTACTACGCAAGGATAAACGCCTACGCCAAAATTTCAGGCAAAAAGTACTCAAACAAGTGGTACACAGTAAAATTTAAGATGTAATCAGTATATGATTATAAGAAAAAGCTCGGTTTCGCCGAGCTTTTTTCTGACTTATCTAATTATTTTTTAGCAAATTTAATCTTATAGTTGTTAACACAGCCTTCAAGTATGCCTTTTATAAGTGTTTCTGCTTGTTGGTCTGCAAGTTCCAATATGCCACATTCTGCAACATGTTCTACTGCATCTTCTTCAGCCATAGTTTGTGCTTTGTTTGCATCCTCTTTTTCATCTGTGTTAAATAGTGCAAAAGATTCATCATAATAACGAATTGATTTTGGGTCAACTTTAACATCTAATATTTCAGCATCAGGAATAGTAATTTTAACAACTCTTGTTTGATTGTTAATATTTGTTTTTACTTTCTTAACATCAAT
>JBJEOZ010000107.1:0-1612 GCA_051880975.1 Ruminococcus sp. | reverse complement strand
ACGATATATGCTTCTCTCTGCCATTTTCATTCCTCCATATGTTTTTAATAAAATATATGAAGGACCTGCACAAAATATGCTTTTGATATTATTTTTGGCGGAAATATATGATAACGACACATTAACTTTACTGAGGAGGAATACTTTTTGTAATTATCATTATAATTGCATTTGTAATTCCATACATTTCCAATCTTCGCCTAATACATTATACCTCTCCGGAGTATCCAAAATAATATCTTTAAAACCTACAGCCTTGTAACAATGATAAGCAGACTTGTTGTTTTCAAAAACACCCAATGAAACTTTTTTTGCGCCGTATATTTCCTTTGCGTATTTGACTCCCAACTGAAGCATTCTTTTTCCATAACCCTTGCCACGCTTTTCAGGATCTACGATTACAAAACCGAATCGTAACTCATCAAAGGATTCACTTGGTTTACGCAAAGTGAAAAATCCAATTATTTCATTGTCATCTATGGCTGTAAATGCCATAAGGTTGGTCACGGCACTAAACTGTTCTTTTGTAATAGGATAATCTCCTAAAACACCGGCATTCCACATATAAAATGACCTTTCGTCCTTACTCCAAGACAAAATTGTTTCGGCATCATTTGAATGATATGGTCTTAATCGTAACATCTATTTTACCTGCTCCCTTTTTTCTGATAAATAAATCCCTATTCATTATACTTATTCTGATTTCAGTTTTTGCTCAATTTCTTTGTCCGGCCAATAGCCCCATGACTCTGTGATTTTGCCCTTTTCAACCTTGAAGTTTTCCAGAGCCTCAAATGATATATGCTTTCCCGTAGCCGGAATTCCCATACAGGTGCCGGTGTGGATACCGTCATAGAGAATGCGAGTGGCAACCATACCACCCTCTGCAAAAACATCCAGCACCTTTACCGTCAGATTAGAGAACTGGTCAGCGACGATTTTCAAAATGCCGACGGCGTCTGCGTTACTTCTTGCTGATGCCGGGCTGTGGTCTATGTAATTTTCTGCCATACAGGTCATAACAAAGTCAAAGTTTTGGTTGGTATAGCCGTCCTCAAAGAACTTTACCACAATATCCTTTGGGGACAGGTAATATACAAATTTACAAATTTCCCTATCCTCACCTTGATAATTACCCACACCCTGTGACAGCTTGATAAAACCACAGCGTTCCATAACCTTGGCGGATGCTTTGTTGTCAGCAAGGCAGATTCCTGTCATTTCTGTAATGCCGATTTGTTTCATAATCACAGGCAAAAAGGCGGTGACAGCCTCGGTGGCGTAACCTTGCTTGGTGTAACTTTCGCCTATGTGGTAGCCTACCTCCCATGTGCCGTCGTCAAATGGAACAGCCTGTACATAGCCGATATATGTACCGTCTTTTAGTGTGACTGGATAAACAAGAGGGCCGTTAACCTTTTCATATACACCAATCAAAAATTTTAAGGTTTCCGCAGCTTCTTCCACCGTTTCAAACACTTCATCGGGAACAAAACGGCGGTTGTCCTCGTCCAGCGAATTCAAATGAACGGCTTCTGCCATATCCATAGCAAATTCAGTAATTATTAGTCTGGTAGTTTCGATTTTCATTGTTGTTTTCCTTTCCCTGTAT
>JBJEOZ010000106.1:0-7402 GCA_051880975.1 Ruminococcus sp. | reverse complement strand
TCACCTTTATGTGATTTCCCTTTTTAGATGGAATAACTCCGTTTTTGACGATTGTCTGGAATGCACTGAACAATTTTTCGTTTTTTCCTGTGACAACAACAAGCTGGTAATCTGCCGGGTTTCTGTTGAGATTTTTGTATATGTCAAGAATATTTGTAACACCAAAGGAACCTGCCATCATTAAAACCGTCTTTTTGTAGGGGTTAAGTCCAAGCTTTTCCCTCATTAAGACAGGGTCCTCTTTGCGATAAAAGGATTCGTAAATGGGAATACCCAAAGGATGAATGATTGTACCGTCAACGCTGTACTGTTCCCTAAGCTGATGTACCATATCGTCATTGGCAACTATGTAGGCGTCTACATCATTGTTGATGTATGCGGCGTGGGCGGCAAAGTCGGTAATAATGTTAAACAGCAGGGCTTTGGTTTTTCCTGTCTTCTTAAGTGTTGACACCATCTCACTGCAAAATGCGTGACAGCTAATGATGCAGTCAGGCTGAAATTCTGCAATCAGCTTACCCAACTTTCGGGAATAAAAGGAGGCAATTCCGTGGACAGCTTTGTCAATAAAGGTGACCTTGTCTGCACTGTTGTACAGCTTGCCGTAAAGCTTGGGAGCTTTTGTGGCAAAAAACATATACAGTCCCGTTACGACAAAGTGGAGAAATCTTGATGAATACATAAGTGCATCCTCAATCATTACCTCGTTGCCAAAGTCTTTTTCAATAGTGTCCTTTAGGGCAAGGCTTGCCCTGTGGTGACCTCCTCCGGTGTCGGTCAGCAGTATTAAAACTTTCATAATATCACCAAATAATTATTAACTCACTATACTATATAATAAAATATAAAAATGGATTTTTCAACAAAACTACAATAATGATACATCTTTTTTTATAAAAAATTTGTCTGTATATGTAACATAGATAAAAACACCCTATTTTCAGAAATGAAATTTGGAATAATTTTGATAACAAATTACAATCTTGTTACTTTATTTTTTCTGCCCAATGTAGTATCATAAACTATAGTGCAATTTAAGGTAAGATAGGTTTCCTGTACCTTGGAAAGGAGTGCTTTTGAATGGATAGAGATAGAGAAGAATTTGATTATTTGGCAGATTTAGAAGACCCCAATGGGGATAATTTTGTGCCTTCCGATTACAACACACAGGATATGCGCAATATTAACGAAAAGGTCAACAGAATCCTGTACGGAGAAAATTCCAAGAATAGTTCACAGGGAAACGATGATTTAAATTCGTACAAAAACGAAGAAGAACAGGTTGACATTAACCTAAACAGTAGCAGAAGTAACTCCTCAAAGGAAATTAACTCATTTTCAAATCCTAAAAAGGAATCTGACGATGGATATATTTACTATACCCACGACAAGGACAAAAAACAGCCAAAGGAAAAAATTCCTAAGGAAAAGAGTTCAAAGAAAAAGAAGATTATTATTGCCTCAATAATAACGGCAACAGTATTGCTTTGCGCAGTAATGGTGCTGGTTATTCAGGCGGTAGTTGCCCCAAAGGACAATCTCCTTGCAGATATTGGATTAATCGAAAGGGTTACCGACCCTGTTGTGGTTGAAAACACAGACGGAGATTTTATCTTTGCCAAGGGTTGCAAGGTTTCCGGTGTGGATATTGGAGGAATGACTGTCGTAGAGGCTAAAAAGGCACTTACAGACAAGGAGCTTGAGGCAAGACCTGTAATGAACATAACCGTTTCCGTTGACGATGAAATACAGGTTTACACACAGGACAACTTTACATTTACATATGATACAGACAAAATTCTGGAAGAGGAAAAGCAGTTTTCAGAAAAGCTGTCACAGGGTGCAACATTCCCCACAGCAGAGGATAAAAACGGAGTGGAATATTTCCCCGACCAAATCAAGGAGATTTCTGCAACATTAAATCAAAGCTCAGTAGAAAAGCTTGCTGAGAAGATTAATAAAAAGTATGATAAAAAGGCGAAGAATGCAAGGGTTACAAAGTTTAACCCTGATGCAAAGGATATGTTTACCTTTGCAGAGGGTACTGACGGACGAAATCTTGACGAAGAAAGCCTTTTGTCACAGTTAACCTCTATTATTGAACAGGGCAACTCAACAGGTGAATACGTGGGAACTGTTAATGAATACACAGAGGTTGTAAAGCCAAAGGTTAACATTGATTTTCTTGAAGAAAATATGGTGCTCCTTGCACAGTGGCAGACAATTTCCACTAACGGTGCAAACGGAAACCAAAATATGAAGGTTTCTCTTGAGGCTTGTAACGGAAGTATTATTGACCCCGGTGAAGTGTGGTCCTTTAACGACTGTACAGGTGACAGCAACGACCCTGCAAACGGTTATGCTCCCGCAGGTGTTATCATCGACGGCAGTTATACAGACGGTGTTGGCGGAGGAATTTGCCAGTCAAGTACAACAATATACAATGCTGCTGTCAGAAGTAACCTAACCATCTATGAGCGTCACAATCACACATACCCATCCTCCTACGCTTTCAGCGGTTTTGATGCCGCCATTGACTACGGTAACTTTGACCTAAAGCTTAAAAATGATTCAAAATATCAGGTGTTCCTTGCCTGTTATATGGAGGGTACTACCCTTTATGCAAGCTTTTACGGAATAAAGTCCGACAGCTATGATGTTATTGATACATACAGCGAAAATTACAGCATCGGTTCATCAAGCTACCGAGCAAAGTCCTTTAGAGTATATAAGGATGCAAAGGGAAAGACCATTGACAAGGAAGAATTGCCCGGCTCATATTACAGCCTTGAAAACGGACATTCTGTACAAACAGCAGACACAGGCGGAACTGACTACAAGCACAACATTCACATATCGGCGGTAGACCGTCCTGATAACAGCGACAAGGATGAGGATGAAAAGAAGAACAGTTCTTCGTCCTCTGTATCATCAACAGTATCTCAAAATACTGTTCCTGCAAGCTCGGCTGTTCCAACAACAACCAAAAAGCCAAAGGAAACAAAGCCTGCGTCATCTGCAAGCAGTAAGCCTGAATCATCTTCAAGCAAAAAGCCATCATCAGCAAGCAGTAAGCCGACTTCCTCCACAAAGCCTGCAACGTCTGCTTCCCCAAGTGAACCTGATGAGGATGAAGAATAATTGAGGAAACACTGAATAAATCATACTAAAAGCTTTTGCACCTCCCGTTGGGAGGTGTTTTCTTTTTCGGCTGTTAAATATTGAAGATTATCAATGAGTTTTCTTAATACTAATACCTGCTTTTTATCAGGTATTAGTATAAGGTCAAACAATGTAAATAAAATATTCTTTTTTTGTTCATAAACATTGATTTTTACTTGTTATTTCCTCTAAAAAATCGGGTTGTGTTTTGTGTATGTCTACAAAATAAATATGTGATATTGTAAAGAATTTTGCAGGGTGCTATAATACTTTATATTGATTATGCCAAGGAGGTATATATTTATGAAATGTTATAAAAAAGCACTAAGCCTTGTTTTAGTGTTGGCAATGGTGGTTACAACTGTGTTTATTTCAGCTGTTTCCGTCAATGCCGCAGGTGAATCACAGGTATACTTTGACAACTCCGCCTATAAGTGGGAGAACGTCTATGTGTATGCCTACGGTACAAAAGAAAATGCAGAGTGGCCCGGTCAGTTAATGACTAAGGACGACAGCGGAATGTACACAATGACTTTCCCCGGTACCTATTCTTCCGAGAACATTATCTTTAACAATGGTCTTGAAAAGGATGCAGGTAAAGAGCAGTACCCTGAAAATGCAGGTCTGCCTCTTAAGACAGGTCAGTGTAAGCTATTGACTTCTGATTTACAGTGGATTGACTACGGTAAGGTTGATGACCACGGTTATGGTATCTGTTACACAGAATCAGGCACAGCCTTTAACACAGACAGCATTACAGTTAAGCTGGGACTTAAGAATGCTACAAAGGGTTACTACTCCATTGACGGTTCTCCAAACGCTGCCTATACAGAGGGAAAAACTGTTGTAATCGGCAAGGGTAAAATCGGTAATTCAGTTACAACTCTCACACTTACAGCAACAGGCAGTGACGGAGTAAAGACTACACAGAACTTTACATTTAAAAAGACCTTTACAGCCTCAAAAACTACATTCTCCGCTAAGTCTGACGGTCACACAACAGAGGCTGAAGCAGGGTACTACGGCACAAACCCAAATTTGCAGCTTGGTAAAAACAAGACTATTACAGTTGACGGAAGTACTGACGACTGGGACAGTTCAATGATAATTGCTCAGGGTGTTGCAAACGACGACCCAAGAGTATATATGCCTTCTTCAATGCACGAACAGCCTTGGGATGCATATGCACTCTATGCTGCATGGGATAACGATAACCTTTACTTTATGTGGGAAATGGCAAATACAACCTACATCATCTCCCCAAGCGACAACTTTGCCGCCTCCAACGAGGCTCGTCCTTGGAGAAACAGTATTCCAATGTATCTTGCACTTTCCATTGACCCAAACAAGCAGGCAACAGGTAAGGCTGTTGGCGTAGATAAAGGCGGTAACACATACACAAATCCATTTGTTTGGGGTTGTGACGGCGGAGTTGCTAAGGACGGCGGTACAGGATTTACAACCCATATCGACACACTTATTGCAATGGACTCCAACAATTCCAACGGCGGCGCTTCTATCTTTAAGGCAGACACACAGGATACCGACGGAACATATATGTTTAACTACGATACAAGAGTCCCTATCGGTGTAAGATCCTTCCAAGCACAGGACAACCAGAACGGATTTAAGATTAAGTATGCTAACGGTACCAAGAGCAGTTCTATCATAGGAATTAACGCTCCAAAGGGAAGCAGAGTAATGGGCGACAACACAGACCCTAACTCCAACTGGGCTGACTTTATGGATTTAGGCTACAAGTCAAGCTACGGATTTATTTACGAGGTTGCAATTCCACTTTCAACACTTGGAATTGACAAGGACTACATTGAAACCAACGGTATTGGTGCAATGCAGATTCTCACCTACGGTACTTCTGCAATGGACACATTGCCACACGACCCATCTGTTCTTGACAATGCTAATGTTCCTTACAGCTACGACGAATCCACATCTCACGAAAAAGAGGATATTGACAACATCACAGTTCCTCTTGCCCGTGTAGGTGCTCTCCTCAGCGATACACAGATTAATGAGGCTCCCTTTGAAGTTAACTTCGGTGCAAACAAGAGCTCAGGTCAGGCAATCAACACAGAGATTACTCTCTCTGCTGAGGACTATAACTCAAAGGGCGATGTAAGCTACAAGTTCTATGTTAACGACAAGGAAATCACTTCCTCAGGTTCTTCTGCAAAGTGGACTCCAACCCAGGCAGGAACATATGAACTGAAGGTTGTTGCAACTGACGGTTCAGGCGCAACCTGTACAGAAACAAGGGAATATTCCGTTAAGGACCCATCAGCAGGACTTAAGGTTGGCGATGTTGACGGTGACGGAGATGTTTCAATTAGTGATGCAACATTACTCCAAAAGTATATTTGTCATGTTACCACACTTGACGATGATGCACTTATCTGTGCCGATATGAACAAGGATGGTATGGTAAATATCAAGGATGCAACAGCAATTCAAAAATCTCTTTTGGGATAATTTTTAACATAATAAACTCCCCTTTGCACATAATAAGTGCAAAGGGGTTTTGTTTTATGATAAAAAGAGTTGGTTCCTATACATTAAAATTTTCAGAGCCACCTGTGATTACGGGATACGGTTCTGTTGCAGGTAAAAAAGAGGCAGAGGGGCCTTTGGGAAAATGCTTTGGAAAAATTATTTACGATTCACGAGCAGGGCAGGACACATGGGAAAAGGCTGAAGCAAAATTTCAGCAGGAGGCTTTTATTCAAGCTATGACAATGAGCAAAAAAAAGCCGGAGGATTTGGACTTTATCTTTGCCGGTGATTTGCTTAACCAGCTGATTAGCTCCAGCTACTCAATGAGGGATTTTGCTATTCCCTATCTCGGGCAGTACGGTGCCTGTTCCACTATGGCACAGGGCTTGATTATGGCAAGTATGACTGTTGCCGGCGGTGGTGCAAGGGAAGCCGGAGTTGTCACCTCTTCACACTTTTGCACAGCCGAAAGGCAATACCGCTTTCCTTTGGAGTACGGTGGTGTAAGACCTCAAACAGCACAATGGACAGTAACAGCATCCGGCTCCGTCATTGTCAGCGAAAAGGGTAAAGGCATTGAGGTATGTCACGCTACGGTGGGAAAAATCGTTGACTTGGGTGTTACAGACCTTAACAATATGGGTGCGGCTATGGCTCCTGCCGCCGCCGACACAATAATGACATACTTTAAGGATACAGACTCTTCACCCGCTGACTACGACAGGATTTACACAGGTGACCTTGGACAGGTTGGCACAGATATTCTTCATCAGCTTTTATTTGACGAGGGTGTGGATATTGAGGGTGTCCATCACGACTGCGGACTGATGGTGTTCAACAGAAAAAAGCAGGATGTTCACGCCGGTGGATCAGGTTGCGGTTGCGGTGCGTCTGTGCTTTGCAGTAAAATTTTGGGGGATATGACCAAGGGCAGACTTAAAAATGTACTGTTTGTTGCTACGGGAGCACTAATGAGCCCAACCTCAAACCAACAGGGAGAGAGTATCCCCTCAGTCGCCCACCTTGTCAATCTAAAAGTTCAGGAATAAATATTTTGTAGTACAAAACCGCACCTGTTGCGGTTTTTGTTTTATGACATTTTTGTAATTCAAAAAGTCTTTATATACAATATATGTTGGTGTGATTACAGTAGCTTTTGTGATTTATGTAAAATTATAAGTTTTTTTCAGTTAATTCTGTAATTGCATTGACAGGATAAATATTACTATTTGTAATATTTTTATGTTGAAAACTATATGGAAAGTGTTAATGTTGAAAACTTTTATGTAGAAATTTTTTTAATTTTAGGAGAAATCTAACTTGTATCAAGTAGTTTTCATAACTTTTCACATAGTTTTCCACATAAATGATGATAAAAAGGAATTTTACAAATAGTATAATTCTAAATTGAAATTATTACAAAGAATTATCAATTTTGTTTTATTTTATTGAATACATTATCCTTTTTCTGCCTAAAATATAGGCAGAAAGAGGGTTTTTCATATGTTGCGTGGAGTTAACAGACAGGTTATTGAGGTTACGGAAACAAATAATATGTATTACGAAAAGGCACTCCTTGTAATTCGCCCGGAGTACACAGGCGCTCAACGGCATATTCTTGAAAAAGAGGCAAGGGCGATGCTGAAAAGGATGAAACCGCCGTCAGCCATTAAGGCAAGGACAAAGCTGTGGTATTGGCTTGTCCGACTTGGTTCAGCCACCCTGCTTG
>JBJEOZ010000105.1:0-1627 GCA_051880975.1 Ruminococcus sp. | reverse complement strand
CGATCTATTGTGCTATTGATTTGTATAACAACAAGCAAATAAAAATCAAAAATGGAAAAATCAGCTTACACCTATATAAAAACGGCTGTGCGTGGATTCTAATTAAGGAGTAATTATGGGCTATTCGTTAAAGCAAAATGATTTTGATAAATCAAAGCAGGGTGCGGAATTTACATATTTTTCACAGGAAGAATGGAATTCTTATCCCTTTGCAAGTAATGAGGACGAAAAATTGTTTTGCGATTCAAAGTACGAACTGTTATTACGCACTGTTATGGAGAAATAATTATGTTTTTTAAAAAGAAATTACCGCCGTATCCATACAAAGAATACCCGATTATGCAGCAGCCGTCATTAGTTCCCACACCGGGACAGCAGGCACAGATTGACCGCCAGTTCGGTATGTTTTTGCATTTTGGTATAAACACCTTTAACAATACAGAATGGTCAGACGGCAAGTTGCCTATTGAAAGCTATTGCCCCACCGCAATAGATGCGGACAGTTGGGTGAAAACCGCCTACGAGGCAGGTATGAATTATGTTATCATTATTACCAAGCATCACGATGGCTTTTGTTTGTGGGACACCAATACGACTACATATTCCGTAAACTATTCCCCTAACAAAACCGATGTTGTTAAGGCGGTAGCAGACGCCTGCAAAAAATACGGAGTAAAGCTGGGACTTTACTATTCTCTTTGGGACAGGCACGAAAAATGCTACAAGAATGATGAACAATATGTTCAGTATATGGAAAAGCATTTAACCGAGCTTATGGACGGCAGATACGGCGAGGTTGTTGAGCTTTGGTTTGACGGTGCTTGGGATAAGCCCTGCCGTGCCTGGCAGTTAGACAGGCTATACAGCCTTGTTAAAGCCTTACAGCCAAACTGTCAAATAGGAGTAAACCAGACAATCGGAAAATTCAGCGAAAGAAAAGGCGTTCCCAAAAAACGCTATCAGCCACAGAATTACCGTGACCGTGACCCTATGCAAATGTTTCCCTCGGATTTCAGGTTGTGGGACCCTAATATGTGCCGTGAGGATGACCCGAAAATTTATACATTCGGCGGAAAAGAATACTATCTCCCCTTTGAACAGACTATCTGCTCTCGCAAGGAGTTCAGCTGGTTTTATTCCGACACATACGAGAGCAAGCCTTTAATGGACGCAGAGGAGATAATTAGAAATTACCGTATTCTTGAAAAAACAAATAATGTTATGGTAATCAATCTTCCACCCAACAAAAACGGAAAATTAGTTGAAGGTGATGTGGATAATCTAATGTTTATTGCCAATACACTTAATATTAGTAGAATAGTATAAAAGGTTCAATCCCCGGCGATTTTGAATCGTCGGGGATTAATAATGTTATCAGAATTTCAATTTTCGAAATTTACCGGGCGAAATGCCCTCATTTTCCGTAAAGAAATATATGAAATTTGACTCGCTGTTAAAACCGGTTTCGTAAGCAATGGAGGCAACTGTCATATCAGTTACCTGAAGCAGATATTTTGCTCTGTTAAGGCGTGACAACAACACAAAATCATAAGGTGAAAAGCCTGTTTGACGCTTAAACACTCTTGAAAAATGAGATGAACTCATATTTACAATTTCTGCCAGCTTC
>JBJEOZ010000104.1:0-1629 GCA_051880975.1 Ruminococcus sp. | reverse complement strand
TCCTACTAAATCCTCACGCTCGCAGATTGTTGATAGAAATTTCAGGTATTCCTCAAATTCTCGTTTGTTAAGTAAATTCAGTTTATTATTGTAAAGATACGACAGCATATCAACACCGACAAAGTGAAGTCTTGTTACAGGATAATCCTTCATAAGCTCGTCAATATCAGGCTTGCGGTAAAACTCAAAAATTTCGTTTGGAGTTGATTTTGCGTGGTAATCATCATCAATCAATCCGCTGTCAAGATATGACAGAATTCTCTTTTTGTAGAACATTTTATACATACAGGTATCATTATTGCAATAGGCAGAGTATATAATTCCGCCTTTCTTTGAAACCCTAATTGCTTCGCTTATAGCCTTGTGCTTATCTTCATCGGTAAACAAATGGTACATCGGACCCAGTAACAAAACAATATCGTAAGTATCACTACCTATAAAGGATAAATCGCAAGCATTACCCTCATAAATTTTGATGTTATGTTCTGGTTTAATCTTGGATTTCATAATTTTAATATTATGAGGAACAAGCTCAACAGCAGTTACATCATAACCTCTTTCAGCAAGGGTAATAGAGTATCTGCCGGTACCGGCACCGATTTCGATTATCTTTGAATTTGGTGTAAGATATTTTTCGATATATCTCATTGTTGTGATATATTCCGGCGATCTGTTTTTCTTTTTCAGCCTGCCTTCTTCATCGTAATTATTATAGTATTCAATAATACTGTTCATTTTCATTCATTCCTTTCTGATTGTAAAATATGTTATGTAAAGCTTGTGTTTAATTGTGAATTCGTTTGGACAAGCTTCAAGAAAGTTCTTGTGCTTTTTATCCCATTCTGTAAAGGTTTCCTTGTCCATTGAAGCAAGAGTTCCTCTGCAGGCACACATTCTTCCGTGCCAGCTTTCGCGAGTAAAAGGAATATCGCAATAAAATGTCTCTGTAATCCTGCCGTCAAACAAATCGTCAAACATATCCTTTGAACCGCTTGCTTTGGGAGTCCAGCTCGGATTCATTTCCTTTACAAGTGAATGGCTTTTAGCAGCGATTTCATCATCAATGGTATAAGTTAAATATACCTTTATAAATTTTCCATTCGGTTTCAGTAATCTTTTAATTTCATTAATCATTATTTCACGGTTAAAATAGAAAAAGCATTGAGCAGCAGTGATGGTGTCAAAGCTATGGTCAGGTAGCTTTGTATTCTCTGCAGGAGCAACGATATAATTTATTTTCCAATTATTTTCATTTGCTTTATTTTTTGCATAGTCTATTTGTTCCTTGGTTATGTCAACAGCAGTAATATCTGCGTTTTCATTGTATAAATTTTGAGGTAAAACACCTGTTCCTGTGCCTAAATCAAGCCATGATGTTCCATCTTTAGCAACACCTAATTCACGCAATCTCTTATATAATTCATCAGGGTAAATATCTCTGTACTTTGCATAGTCCTCACTTGTAAGTCCCCAATCAAAAGCCTTCCCATTATCAAATCTTTCGTTAATTATCATGTCTGTCCTTTCTTAATCATCTTATTATCAATATTTTTAACTTTTAATACCAAAAAAGAATTTCTTTATTTCATCAGATGCCGGATAGTTATACTCATTAATTTTATTCACTAA
>JBJEOZ010000103.1:0-7511 GCA_051880975.1 Ruminococcus sp. | reverse complement strand
GCCGCACTGAATGTCAATCAACAGGAAATGGGGAGCCTATGTGGTGTATCAAGGCAGACAATCAGTCTTATTGAACGAGGCGATTATTCGCCCTCTGTCACCCTTGCCCTGACCATTGCAAAAGTATGCGGCGTCAAAGTAGAAGATGTTTTTTATTTACAGGAGGAAAAAGACAATGAATAATAATGAAATTAAGAAAGCAAATCGTAAGGCATTGCCGAAATTTTTACTCATAGTGGTAATCAGCTTTATTGTTGGGGGAGTGATAGGATTTTTCTCGGTAGTATGTAGTATTGACTCCTTGTCTGACAGTATAAAAATGGTGGGAGAAGTATTTGGGATGTATATTGCACCATGGCTGATGTTATCTGTAGCAATTATCGTGCCGGTTATATCTATCCCGAAATACAGAAAAGCAAAAAAATTGCTCAATAAATGGGACGGCGAGAATGAAGAAATTTGCGACAAATTTGAAGAAAAACTTTCCGTTATTATATGGATTACAGGAGCAGCTCTGATTATTTCCTATTTCCTTTTATCTGCATCATACTCCGGCGGTTTTACAATTTTGGATAACGAGGAAAATATTTTGCCGTTCATTATTGGAATAATAGCCTTTTCCGCCATAATGATTGAGTCCATTATTATCCAGCAAAAATGCGTGGACGCTGTAAAGAAAACAAATCCTGAAAAAACGGCGTCAGTATATGATGTGAAGTTCAAAAAGAAATGGCTGGACAGCTGTGACGAAGCTGAAAAGATTTTGATTGGCAAGTGTGCTTTTAAGGCTTATTCAGCAACCAACACTGTTTGCGCAATTCTTGCCCCTGTTCTTGCCATCTGCGCCCTTATTTTTGGAATGGGTTTCTTACCATCTCTTGTTGTTTGCATTATCTGGATAGTCAATCAGTCTGTATATTGTAAAGAATCACTAAAATACTCCAAAGCCGGAAACAAGATTTCTTAATTATGAAATTGAAACAGTAAAGATAGAATACATATAAGGGGATAACCTTAAGGTGCAAAATAAAAGTAAAGAAATAAGCTTGCTAAAATCACCCGCCATAGAAATGGTGGGTGATTTTTTGGAGTTTTTGTGTGAAATACACTATTGTTTAGATGATATAGTCAACTCAAGGAAAAAGAAGATTTGTAAAGATCACCGTATTGTTCACTCACGATATTGACCGTTGTTTTTGAATGGTATATAATGAAATTATCGGAAAAATTTATATTCATTATTAATTTATTAAGAGGAAGCATATGACAGTTAAAGAAAAAATAGAATTGTTAGATTTATATGATGAATTGTCTTCATTAAATTCTTGTCAAATGGAAGTGTTAAAGAGATTGTCATATGACAGCAACTCATTTATAAGGGGTCTAACTGCATCTCTGTTGGTTAAGACTGTTGATAGGGATATAATGAAAATTCTCTTTAGGTTAGCCTTAGATAAGTGTGAATATGTGAGGGTAGAGGCATATGATTCACTTTCAGAATTTGAATACAAAGAGGTAGTTGATTTTTTAGAAAATGCCCTGCAAAATGAAAAAAGCAATTTGGCTAAAAGCTATGCAATAACCTCTTTTGCGGAAGTTGTTTTTAAACTGAATTTATGTGATTATTATTCTGCCTTGGTTAGTGAATTGTTGAAAAAAGAAAAATCAAAACTTTGCAGAATAAGCTACCTTTACGGACTGCATTTGTTTGGTGAAGAAAATCTTGACAAAATACTTTTATATCTTGATGATGAAGATTATTATGTCAGATTTGCAGTATTGTCGGTTATAGAAGAATTACTTGACGATAAAAACAAGGATTTGATTTTCTGTAAACTTAAAGAAAGATTATCTGTGGAAAAATGTCCGTCAGTTAAGGACAGGATAACTAAATTGGTATCAAAAGAAAAGTGTTAGTATGAATTTACCGGGGGATTTATGAAAAAGAATTTATTTAAGTCAATATTGGCAACGGTGATAATCATTGTTACAGTTTGTACAACCGGTTGTACAGGTGAATATCTTGTGAGAAATACAACGAAAAAGGTAGTTTCTGCTTTTTTGAATAATGATAAGGATGCAGTGAAAAAGTTATTCTCTGAAAATGTGCTGAAAGAATATAAAACATTTGATGAGGATTTAGAAAAAGCATTTTCATATTTTAATAAAATCGGCTCACAAAAATATACTTATTCTTATGACGGGGGTAACAGTATAAAAGAAAACGGAAACAGAGTTGCTTTTGAAAGTTATTCAGCAGAAACAAACATAGGACAGTTCACTTACTATCTTTGGGTTGATATGTGCGTTGCTGATGAAACTGATGAAAAGAATGAGGGTATTTGGGATATAAGTATGGGAAAGTATAAAAATTCGGACGATGATGACTGCATCAATGATACGGAAGATGAAATTGATGAAGATACAGACACCGATTATGATGACGATGTATATCCCCAGTACGGCATATTTATTGATGAATAGTATTTTGTAGGTGAGATGATGAGGAAAACATATCTATCAAAATTCATTTGTGTAATTGTTTTTATTTCATTGATGTTAATAGGTTGCAATATGGACGGGCTTCCAAAGGGTGAGTTTTTAAAATCTTCCAATTCACCTGACAATAGTTATACCGTAAACGCATATGTGTGTTCCGGCAACGCTACAACTGATTTTTCGGTTAGATGTGAGGTTATGGATAACAAAACGGAGAATGTAAGGAATATCTATTGGCAGTATAAACAGGAGGATGTTGAAATCACTTGGAAGGATAACGAAACAGTGGTAATAGACAATCATAGGCTGAATGTTAAAGAGGACAGCTATGATTGGAGAGATGAGTGATAAAATTTAATATAGTATAGGTGGTTGGTATGAAAAACTTTTTATCATTTCTCAGAATATTCACAGTCTTTTGTGCATTGTTTCTTTTTATAGTTTCACTTGTGATGATTTACGGATTTTTTAATGGGGATATAGCCACACCAAAGTTTGCTCTGTTTGCGTTTGTTGTTCTGCTTATTCTCGGTGCACTTGTTTTCTTTAATTTATTCTATTCAAAATTTGCACATAGCATTAATTTGCAAAATGGTGAAATAGTTTTTAATTTCAAGGGAAATCAAATTGCTTTTAACAGAGCTGATTGCACTAAAATATGGACAAATGGCTACATAACAAGGTTTGTGTTTAATGATAAAATTTTATGGTGCTTTAACAAGCATTACCTACCTTCAAATGAAACAGAAAAGTTAGCTGATATTATTAATGACAAGTATTTTAAAAATGCTGTTATTAAGAGGATATTGGCATAGAATTATTGCATAGCTATGTTATATTGAAACAAATAAGTATTGGAGGAAATAATATGTTTGAAAAATTGTGGAGAGAAATTGCACAGCTTCCCGAGGTTACAGCTATCGCCTTGGGCGGTTCAAGAGCAGGTGAAAACTATGATGAAAAGTCAGATTATGATTTGTATGTGTATGTCACATCTGTTCCCAATGAGGCTGTCAGGAGAAATTTGCTTTGCAAATACTGCGGATATATGGAGATAGGCAATTCCTTTTGGGAGCTGGAGGACGACTGCACACTTAAGAACGGTATTGACATAGATATTCTCTATCGTGATTTGGACTCCTTTGCACAGGGTGTAGCCTCGGTGGTTGAGGGCTTTAATGCCGGAACAGGCTATACCACTTGTATGTGGCACAATCTGAAAACCTGCAAAATTCTGTATGATGAAAAGGGATTATTAAAAAATGCCCAAGATAGATTTGATGTAGAATATCCCCAAAAGCTTAAAGAAAATATAATCTCAAAGAATATAAAGCTTTTGCACGGAATGTTACCCTCCTATGACGGACAGATTAAAAAAGCGTCAGGGAGAAATGATTTGGTTGCTGTTAACCACAGAGTAACAGCATTTATGGAGTCGTATTTTGAAATTATCTTTGCAATGAACAAAATGAGCCACCCCGGAGAAAAACGACAGGTGGAATATGCAAAGAAATACGGAAAAATTCTTCCATACAGATTTGAAGAAAATATTACAGATTTGTTCAAGGTTCTTTTCACTGATTTTGATAAGGCAAACCACATCATAAAGCAGATGTATGAGGAGCTTGAAAAGGTTTTAAATTAATATGGAATTAAGAGTAAGTGCAAAAATAGGAATACATAAAAGACCGTTAAAAATTCAATTCAATAATCAAGAAAAGGTGTTGTCTAATTCAAATAATGAAGTAGTATTTGAATTTGATAAAACAGGGAATTATGATTTATATATTGAACAAGTTGACGAGCCAAAACTGAATATATTTTCACGGATAATACTATTGTTAATAAACACCTTAAAAACAATGCTTGATTTATCAATTCTTAATGGCTTTGGATTTTCTAACTATGACGGTGTTAAACCATTCCATTTAAGCCGAGCTTATTCTGTGTATTTGTCTAAAGATGTAGATATTTCACTTGATTACTGTGATCCTTCTTTCAGTAAAGCAAAAAAGATATTCACAAGCCCAACAGTTGAGTGTAAAAGCGAAAAAGTTACTTTGGTTTATAATGCCGTTAATGTTTGTGTAGAAGTTATTAATCAAAGGAGAAATGACTTACACATTGTGCTGTTTGCTATATGGTTTATGTGTTTTGCAGGGATTAGTGTTGTAGCTATGGTGAGTTGGATTAATCTAAATATTATAGCATTAATCATTTGTACTTTAATCTTGGCGTTTTTCATAGTTGGTTATGTTATATCTTTTAGAAAAATAAATCGTACATATAGTGAGATTAAAGAAAAATCAGAAATTTTGTAGATAATTTATTTAGGATGTTAAACGATTATGCAGTATGAACTTAAATTTTCCTTATTAAAGGATTGTCAATGCTTTGATATAAGGATTGACGGCAAAGATTTTGGTGACAACAAAAATATATCAGTTGAGCAGGGCAGACACCTTGTACATATGGATATTGAATTGTCGAAAAAAGCAGTTTCACAAAAGCCTGTATCAAATATTTCTAAAATATTCCCCTTTAAAGCCTACAAGTCCGAAAATCGCTTTATGGATTTGATTTCTTGGGATAATTATATCAATCGCCTGTCGGTGGAATTTGAAATTGATGTTGACAGTGATATTTCACTTTCTGTCGATTTGGTGCAAAAAAGCTGTGGAAATTATTTAAGAACAGGGGACTACTACAACGAGGTTGAAATTCTTGTTGAAAATTCTGTAAAAGAAATAAATTCACAAGTAGTTGTTCCCTTTAGCGACAGCAAAATCAGAAAAGCATATTTAAGGCGTAATTTTTCAGGACTTCTTATTCAAATGCTTTTTAGGGTTTTAATTATCACCATATTGTTTGGCTTGGTGGTGGTCAAAAAAGGGGTAATCCTTGAACTTCTAAGTCTGTATCTGTGTGTGATTGCAATATTTATCGGAATGTTTGTTTTCAAAAAAATATGTTTGGATAGGTATGTGTTTGGAAATTAGGATTGTGATTAGCCGTTGATGGAGGGTGTTTGATATGGAAATATTATTACAAATAGTTGCTACCTGTTTTTTCGTTCTTATGGGTATTGTTCTTGTGATTACAATCGTAGATGGAATAATTTATGCTATTCATCCGAAAAGTGACAGAATTTTTTCTATATTTATATATTGTATTGCTGAACAATCATATTTTAGATTATATTATAAGACAAAGAAAATTGATTATATATTTGTTTACGGTAAATACAATAGGCATTATTATTTTGTTGGGTTAGATGGGATTTATAGGCTAAAAAAACCTCTATGCAAACTACAAAAAATTCAAGATGGTGACTTGCAAAAGGATGAAAAAGCCTTTATTTCTAATATGATCAAAGATCGCATTGCTAAAGTGACAGAGAATAAAGATTTGCTTGAGTCTTTTATTTCTAAATACGATAAATAGAATTATTATACATTGAGAATATAGCGAGATTTATAAGTGGAAATGCGGTTAACTTATATTAGATGATGTTATGAAAAAGACAGTTTTAGCGATTGTTTTATTCATGTAGATAGGTAATGCTTTTTGGAAACTAAAAAAGGTCTGTCACAGTTTGTGACAGACCTAAAATTTTTGTGTACTAATATTCTATTTTAATATACGATAACTTTTGTTCCAACATGGGCTTTTTTGTAAATCTTTGCAACCTTGCTGTATGGTGTGTTTACACAGCCGTGGGAACCGTTGTATTTGTAAGTATCTCCGCCGTATTCCCAATCAGCTCTCCATGTTGAGTCGTGAATACCGCAACCGTCTGAGGTAAACTGCATCCAGTACTGTACACGGGTTTCGTAATCGGCACCCCTCAGTATTGAAGGCGACTCGTGAATGAAGATGCTGTGTACACCCTTTGGAGTGTTGTGTACACCGTCGTCATTTCCTGTTACAACATCAGTATCAACATATAGCTTTCCGTCAATGTAGAAATACATATGCTGTTCCTTGATGTTAACCTCGATGTATGTGTCGCCAACGCTCTGTCCGAAAGCAGTACTTGTAACTGTTTTGGAAGTGATTTTGTACTTTGGCGAATTGATGGTTTTGTCCTTTACTGTCTTGTATGGAACAACCTTGAAGTAATACTTTTTACCGTTTTCAAGCTTTTTGGTGGTGTAGAAGTTTCTCTTTGTTGAACCTAACTTCTTGTAGCTTCCGTCCTTGCTTGTGGCGTAGTAAACCTTGTAGCCTGTTGCGCTTTCAATGTCATTCCAGCTAAGACTTACCTTTGAAAGCTGTGATTTTGCACTGACTGACACAGAGGACAATCCACCAACAGCAACTACTGAACGGCTGAATTCGGAGTCGTAGACCTTTGCACCGAACTGCTTGTAGGCTTTTAATTTGTAGTAGTAAACCTTGGTTTTAGAAACGCTTTTGTCGGTAAATGTGTTTTTGCTTTTGCCCTTAATGGTTTTGTAAAGGACATATTTTCCATTGCTCTTTGCACTGGCACGGTAGATTTTGTAGCCTGTTGCAACGCTGTTCTTTGACCATTTAAGGCTGATGTCCTTTGAAGAACTTGTAAGCTTTAGTCCCTTAACCTTTTTAGGATTTGTTGCTGTGCTGATATATGTAGGTTCACCATTGTATATCTTACCGCTTGATTTAATATAGGCAAACACTTTAAAATCGTACTGACAGGCAGCGCCAAGCTCGGCTACTGTGATTGAGCTGTTAACGGTGTTCTTGCCCTTTACAAATGTTTTTACCTTTGCAGGGTTACGGTAAAGGATTGTGTAGCCTGTTGCACCCTTAACCTTATTCCATTTTAGACATACATAGTTTGTAGATGCTTTTGTAATCTTTAAGCCTGTAATATTGCCGACTTTGACAACTACAGGATTGCTTGTTGTTCCTGTTTCGGGAGTTGTAGTGCCTTCCTGTGTTGCAGACACAGGTGCAGTCATTACTGTTAATGATGCTGATAAAGTGATGATTAGCGTCAGCAAAATGCTGATAATTCTTTTTCT
>JBJEOZ010000102.1:0-7526 GCA_051880975.1 Ruminococcus sp. | reverse complement strand
TTATATTTTACCCTTGATAAAACATAGTGTTTATGTTACAATGATAGAAAGCTATTTATTAACTTTTTGTAAACTAAGTTAAGGAGGAATACTTATGAACACCGGTACAATCATCACATATTTAGCCGCCGTCGGCGGTGTGATTGCTCTGATTTATGCCGTTATTTTGGCACTTAGAATCAGCAAAAAAGATTCCGGAACAGAAAGAATGAAAGAAATTGCCTCATCAATCAACGAAGGCGCAAAGGCATTTTTATTCTCAGAATACAAAATCCTTATTGTATTTGTTGCCGTTATATTTGCAATAATAACAGCTGTTGGTATTGTAACAGGCAACGATACACTTAACTGGAAAACTGCCCTTGCATTCCTGTGCGGTGCTGTTTTGTCCACCGTTGCAGGCTACTGCGGTATGAGTGTGGCTACAAAAGCCAATGTAAGAACTGCTAATGCCGCAAGGAAAAAAGGACTTAACGGTGCTTTATCCGTTGCATTCAGCGGTGGTGCAGTTATGGGTATGTGCGTAAGCGGTCTTGGACTTTTGGGTGTTTGCCTGATTTACGCTTTCACAGGTGACGACAACATTTTGTTTGGTTTTTCACTTGGTGCATCCTCTATTGCCCTCTTTGCCCGTGTTGGCGGTGGTATTTACACCAAAGCCGCTGATGTTGGCGCTGACCTTGTTGGTAAGGTTGAGGCTGGAATACCTGAGGACGACCCACGAAACCCTGCAACAATAGCAGACAATGTTGGTGACAATGTTGGTGATGTTGCCGGTATGGGTGCTGACCTTTTCGAAAGCTATGCCGGTTCACTTATCTCTGCTATTTCACTGGGAGTTATCGCTTTCAGTGGCAGTGCATCTTGGAAATATGCTGTTTTCCCCTGTGTGCTTTCCGCTATCGGACTGATTTCTTCCATTATCGGAACATTCTTTGTCCGTGGCAAGGACGGAAAAAATCCTCAAAAGGCACTTAACACAGGCTCTTATGTAGCCTCTGCACTTGTTATTATTTCTTCTGTACTGTTAAGCTACTTTATGCTTGGCTCATTCAGATTTGCCATTGCAATAATTGCAGGTCTTATTGTAGGACTGATTATCGGCACAATTACAGAGATGTACACCTCGGAAAAATACCCATTTGTAAAGAAAATTGCAAAGCAGAGTGAAACAGGCTCTGCAACAACAATCATCAGCGGTATTGCCGTTGGTATGCAAAGTACACTTATCCCAATAATCCTTATAGGCATCGGTATATTTGTTGCATATTTTGTAACTAACGGAACAGGAGAAGCCGGAACATCCGGAATTTACGGAATTGCACTGGCTGCTGTTGGTATGCTGTCCACAACAGGAATTACAGTTGCTGTTGACGCATACGGTCCAATCGCCGACAACGCCGGCGGTATTGCAGAAATGAGTGAACTTCCTGAAGAGGTCAGAGAGATTACAGACTCCCTTGACGCTGTGGGTAACACAACTGCTGCAATCGGAAAAGGCTTTGCCATTGGCTCTGCTGCTCTTACAGCACTTGCACTGTTCTTCACCTTTGCTCAAAAGGTTGGGGTTACGGCTATCAACATTATGGACTACAAGGTTGTTATCGGTCTGCTTGTTGGCGGAATGTTGCCTTTCCTATTCTCTTCACTTACAATGGACAGCGTAAGTAAGGCTGCTCAAAAGATGATTGAAGAGGTTAGACGACAGTTTAAGACAATTCCCGGCATATTAGAGGGCAAGAGTAAGCCTGACTACAAGAATTGCGTTGCAATTTCCACAACAGCATCTCTCCACCAGATGATACTGCCAGGAGTTTTGGCTGTTATCTCCCCTGTTATTGTTGGTGTGCTTTTGGGTGCAGAGGCACTTGGTGGTATGCTTGCCGGCTCACTTACAACAGGTGTTCTGCTTGCAATCTTTATGAGTAACTCAGGCGGTGCTTGGGATAACGCAAAGAAGTACATTGAGGGCGGTCACCACGGCGGTAAAGGCTCACCAAGCCACAAAGCCGCAGTTGTTGGCGACACTGTGGGCGACCCATTCAAGGACACATCAGGTCCGTCCATCAACATTCTTATCAAGCTTATGACCATTGTAAGCCTTGTTTTCGCTCCGCTGTTCGGCAGTGGTTTGATTGGATAAGAATTTATAAATTTAATTGTTAATTTAAGGAAGTTGTCTTTCGGCAACTTCCTTTTTTTATATTTAACAAACTGTTCATACATTTTGTATTAGTACACAGTTTTTTACACTATTTATTGTATAAAAAGAGAATAGATTTATTTACCCATATTTTGTTAAAATGATATATGGAGTAATTGGGGCAAAGGGATCTTCTTTAATACCCAATTTACTGATTTAGGATTTTTTAGAAAGGAAAGAAATTATGAAAAAGCAAACTATCTCGGTTATACTTTGTCTTTCGTTACTGCTTTCTGTTGTTTCTGTCTGCTTTACTGCAAATGCGGTAACTGTGAACAAGGAAAGCACAAAGGCAAATGCTGACCAAAGCTCCACAGGAGTTTCAAAAATCACAAGTGCAGACGACTTTTCTTGGGACAATTCTACTGTATATTTTCTACTTACAGACCGTTTCAAGAACGGTGACACAAGCAACGACCACTCCTACGGCCGTGCAACAGACGCAAACGGAAATCCCCTTGCGGGATGGGACACAGCCCCGGGTACATTCCACGGAGGTGACTTTGCTGGTATTACCCAGGAAATTGAAGCAGGTTACTTTGACGACCTTGGTGTAAATGCAATTTGGCTCTCTGCCCCATACGAGCAAATTCACGGATATGTTGATTCAGGCGTTGGCTTTGCACACTACTCATATCACGGTTACTATGTCCTTGACTACACCGAGGCAGACGCAAACTTTGGTACTAAGGAAGAATTCCAGACACTTGTTGACACCGCCCACAAGCACGGTATCAGAATTGTTATGGATGTTGTTATGAACCACTCCGGCTACAACACAGTTGCTGATATGGAGGAGTATGGCTTTGGTACACTTCTCCCCGGTGCATCCGAATTCAAGTATAAGCTGGACGGTATTTCCGCTGTTAACGACCACATTGACTTTAAGTCATCAGCAAGTGACTGGGGCAAATGGTGGGGTGCTGACTGGATTCGTTCAGGTCTTCCCGGCTATAGTGAGGGCAGTGGCGGTGACCTTCAGATGTCACTTGCAGGACTTCCCGACTTTAAAACAGAGGCAACAAAGAGTGTATCAATCCCACCAATCCTCAAGACAAAATGGATTAAAGAGGGTACACTTAACGAAAAGCTTGGAAAGTACGGCAGTTCCGACACAGTTTCCAACTATATTGTAAAGTGGCTTTCAGAGTGGGTTTCACAGTACGGTGTTGACGGTTTCAGGTGCGACACCGCAAAACACGTTGAGCTTGACTCCTGGAAAAAGCTGAAGGATTCCTGTGTAAAGGCACTTAACACCTGGAGAAATAACAATCCGAGCAAGCCAGGTGCTGACTGGGACGAGGACTTCTGGATGACAGGTGAACACTGGGATCACAAGGTTGGATATGACAGCTACTACTCACAGGGTGGCTTTGACTCAATGATTAACTTTGACTCCTCAGGCAGTTGTTTGCCTGACGCAAGTTCCATCAACGGAAAATACCAAAACTACGCATCAACCATCAACACAAGGGATGACTTTAATGTTCTCACATACATTTCTTCCCACGACTCCGCCCTTGCAAGATGTGACGATATGATTTATCAGGGCTCTGCCCTACTTCTACTCCCCGGCGGAGTACAGATTTTCTACGGTGACGAAACAAACCGTAAGACTGTACCGGGAATGTCCTTTGACGGTCACGGCGGCAGCGGTCACTCTCTTAGAAGTGATATGAACTGGGAGTCTATAGACAAAGATGAGCTTGCCCACTGGCAAAAGGTTGGTCAGTTCCGTAACAAGCACGTTGCTGTTGGTGCAGGTGACCATCAGCTGGTTACTTCCTACAACGCATCAACAGGCTACACTTTCTCAAGATGCTACGACGACGGCACTGTTGCCGACAACATTATCGCCACAATCGGCGCTCCAAAGAACACAGATATTGCCGTTAATGTTTCTTCTGTTTGGTCTGACGGAATCACCGTTACTAACTTCTATGACGGAACAACAGCTACTGTTGAGGACGGCAAGGCTGTGTTTAACTCAGGTGCAAACGGAACAATCCTCATTGAAGGACCTGTTTCCACCATTAATATGAGCTTAAAGGGCAAGTACTCCTTCTACGACAGTCAGGTGCTTACTGTTTCTCTCCGTGGTGCAGACTTTGCAATGGTTTCCGTAAACGGCGGAACACCGTTCAGGGTTGTAAACGGCGACACATTTACAGTTGGTGAGGATATTGAGCTTGGCGCAGAGTTTAAGGTTACAATCACAGCCTCAAATGATGAGGAAACCTCCAAAAAATCCTACACCTACAAAAAGAAGGACCCGGCAGCCGTTACAAGAATTTACTTTGACAACAGCCAGTATCAGTGGAACAAGGTAAATGCCTACATCTATGACGAAAGCGGTTCAGAAACACTTGAAAACAGCGCTTGGCCGGGCGAGGCTATGGAATATGACTCACAAAGCGGTTACTATTTGATTGAAGTACCTGACGGTCTTGAGGAAGGAAGAATTATTTTCAATGCCGGTAACGGCTCTCCAAACAGATACCCCGGTGACGGTGCTCAAGGTCTTTCAATTAACGGCACAACTATGATTTTCTCCTACGGAAACAAGTGGGAGCCATACAACGGTCAGACTATTCCTACCACAACACAGAAGCCTTACGACCCTGCTGATTACACCACAATCTACTTTGACAACAGCAGTACAAATTTCTCTACACCTTATATTTACTACTGGATAGCCTCCACAGACTCCGGTGAGGTGAGCTGGCCGGGTGTTGCCATGACAAAATATGACGGTGACATATGGACAGCCACATTCCCTAAGGAAAACAATATGTGCATATTCAGCAATCAGGGCGGAAATCAGACAGGCAACCTGCAAATTCCGGGAACAAACCAGATTTACCGCAACGGCAACTGGGAAGCATATAATGCAACTGCAACCACTTCAACAAATCCTGTTGACATTGGCTCATTGGGGGATGCAAACGGTGACAATAAAGTTGATGTCAGGGATGTAACAGCTGTGCAAAAGCATTGTGCCGGATTTACTGTCAGCATTGTGCTGGAAAACTGCGATGTTAATAAAGACGGAGAAATTAGTGTCAGAGATGCAACAACGATTCAAAAGTATATTTCAAAGCAAATAACACAATTTTAATTAGAGATTAGTATAAGGGCGTTTCGTTTTGAAACGCCCTTAACAGTATTCTTTTGTTGTATATCTTCAACAATTAAACATTAATTTTAGATTATTTATCTCATATTTAGTCAATAGGAATTTTGTTTTAAAAGTAATATAATTATAATGATAATAGGAGGGAATTTTTATGAAAAAAACATTATCAATTATTTTGGCACTTGTTATTGCTATCAGCTGTATGGCTGTGGCAGGTACAACAACAGCATTTGCCGAAACAACAACAGAAAATATTACTGCTATACCAACCTACAAGACAACATCAGCATTTACACAGGATGTTAATATGGGTAAGGCAACATTACAGGCTACTACAACAGCAAACGAATGGAGCAAGACCTACTCATTCACCGTAAGTGACGACGCATATGTATTAATCTCTTATGCATACGGCAAGCTGGCTGATTATTCTTGGAATCACGATGCATATTTTGATATTTACAGAGATGTTCTATGCACAAATAAATTAGATGTTCAAACTTCCGTTAATAACGACAGAGCTTTCTTTGCAAAGGTTGCTAAGGGTACTTACTTTATCAAGACTTCTACAAATTTTGATGAAGAAGATACATTCTATCTTTTCCTTGGCAAAATGAGCAAGTATACAAAGTTCAGTAGTCTTAAATATGTAAAGACTAATGCTAACCGCACAGTAACATATCAGCTTAACACTATTGATGAGTGCCAATCCGTTAAAGCCCACAAGACAAACTATGGCTTTACAGGCGGTTTTACAACAAGAGTTTGCGGAAATCCTGTTACACTTAACAGCAAAAAGCAGTTTAACATAACATACACAGATGTTGACTTAACAAGTAGAGACCGTAACTCATATCTCAGCGTTAATTATTATGATGTAAACGGTTTTGAATTTGACGCATACGGACTTTGCCTTAACAAATACACAGCATTTGTTGCAGGCGTTAAGAACAAGACTTACACAGGCAAGGCTGTAAGACAGAGCGGTCTTACTGTTAAGGCAGGTTACGACCCAGCAAGCTACACATTGTCATACAAGAACAACACAAAGGTTGGCACAGCCACAATGACAATTACAGGCAAAGGTCAGACAATAGGTTCAGTTACAAAAACCTTCAGAATTAACCCTGCAAGCATTGCAAAGGCGTCTGCAAGTGTTAAGGGCAAGACAGCAACCATTAAATGGACAAAGTCAAAGGGTGCAAAGACTTATGTTGTTCAGAAAAAGGTAGGCAAAACTTGGAAAACAGTTAAGAAAACCACAGGAACATCCTATAAGACATCAGTTCCAAAGGGCAAAACATATTTCAGAGTTTACGGTACTGCAACAGTAAACAAGGTTGCTTATAACAGCGCAGTTAAGAGCGTTACAGTTAATAGGAAAAAATAAATAAAAAATAATTTAAAAGGGTTGTCGCTAAATCCATTGATTTGCGACAACCCTTTTTCTGTGCTGATTTATGTCACTCTAACGCTGAAAGGTCAGCCCTTTCGTAGCGGTTATGACCCTTTTGTGCCTTTTTATATTTCCAACATTTGATTGCATCCTCCAAGGATTTTCCCTTGTTATCTTCAAAAAAGTCACGAATATATGTATTGTACTCAAACTGCCTGTCTATCTTTGTTTTTCCTTGTTTCTTATTCTCCAAAATTTCGTAATATGCTGAAATTGCCTCCTTGTAGGTCTTTCCTGTATTACTTTTCAGCCACTTCTGAAAGGCAACATTAAAGGAAAAACTGCTACCTATATGCTCCTTAAAAAATGCTCTGTGCCTTTCGGAGCAGACGAAATTCGGCTCTATCTCTGAATTTTCTGTAATATTGATTGTAGCATTAGACTTCTTTTGTGTCATCTTTGCAGGTTTCACCTTGCCTGTATCGAGAAAAAAGGCAATTCTTTCCGTTAATTCTATCTTTCCGCCGGAAACAGGCAAACCGTTTTTTCGGCAAAAATCAAGTAGTTCCTCTTTTAGGTAATAATAATCACGGAAAGTTTTGCTGTCTAAATTTTTATCTAAAATCGGTCTTTCACTCATAATTTCAAATATCCTTAATTACAGTTTTTTGTAGTTTGATTATACCAAAAAATCACCTTAAAAGCAAATCGGTAATAAGAAAATAATAAATACTCCTCTTTCACCACAAGAGAAAAAGCCAACCGTTTCTAAAATATAAAACGATTGGCTA
>JBJEOZ010000101.1:0-1636 GCA_051880975.1 Ruminococcus sp. | reverse complement strand
ACCCGCTACCTCCACCTTGGCAAGGTGGCGCTCTACCAGATGAGCTACATCCGCAAATCTTACAACGATATTATTATATCATATAAATGGAAATAGTCAATATTTTTTTTAAATGTATTTATTTTTCAGCAGATTTATAGTATAATTTGTGTTATAATGAGTTTATCATAACGAAAGGATAGATAACAGTGTCAATTCAGCTGAACTTGGGCAAGTGGGGGACAATCTTCCCTGTGCCTAACTGCGTTGTGGATGAGGACATCAGGCTGGCAAGTGAAAATCAGCTAAAGGTTCTCCTTTATATTCTCCGCAACAACGGTGACAACCTGACAGAAAAGTCTGTGGGTGAACAACTGAATATTGCCGAGGGTGATGTTAAGGACGCTGTATCCTTTTGGATTGATAGGGGAGTGCTTACCTCACAGGGAGATATTCCTCAGGGTGAAAGGGCTGAAATTCCTGACGAAACACCTGTTGAAATCAAGAAAAAACCTCGTCCCCTTTCACGAGTGCAAAAGCCGGACAGCATTTTTGTTTCAAGGCGAATTAGTGAGGACAACGACCTTGCAACACTTGTGCAGGAAACACAGGTTATTTTGGGAAAGCCAATTTCAAACGGCGACACAGCAACTCTTGTAATGCTCCACGATACTGACGGACTGCCCTGTGATGTTCTTCTGATGCTGATTCAGTACTGTCATTCCATTGGCAAGGACAATATGAGGTACATTGAAAAAATGGCTGTTGGCTGGGCGTCAGAGGAGATTACAACCATTGAAAGGGCAGAGGAAAAAATCAGTAATCTTGAAAAATACGGCGAGGCTTGGAACAGGGTTTCCGCTATTTTCGGAATACAAAATTCCGGCTCGCCCACAAAGGCACAGCAGGAAAATGCAAATCGCTGGATAAACGAGTGGCATTTCAGTGACGAAATGCTTAGGGAAGCCTACGAAAGATGTGTTAACAAGAAAAATAGCTTTAACATTACATATACAAATGGTATTCTTAAAAACTGGAACAAGCAAAATATTAGTTCTCTAAAAGAATTAAAAGAGTATGAAGAAAAATCTCGCAAAAAATCTTCCGAGAATAACGGAAATACCGGAAACAAAGGGGATAACAACCCACAGGTTTCCTACGATATTGATAAGTATGAAGAATTTAGTATGTTTGATTAAGAGGTAGCTATGGCTTACAGCAGTGAAATAAACCGCAAAGCAGATGAAATTTTAATGGAAAGAAGAAATAGTGCACTCCGTCAGCAGGAGATGACAAAGGAAAAAATCTTTGCCCAAATTCCAAGGCTTGGGGAAATTGAAAGGCAACTTCAGGTGATTGGCGCTCAAACTGCAAAGGCAGTTTTGAGGAGAAAAGGCGCAGTTGAAAATGCAAAAAGTCTTTCGGAAAAAAGCTTGGCTCTGCAAAAGGAGTCAAGGGAGTTGCTCTTTAATAACGGATACAGCAAAGATGTATTGGAGCCAAAGTTTACCTGTCCCATATGCAAGGACACAGGAAAATATGATGACGAAAAGGGCAGGACTGTCAGGTGTGAGTGCCTAAAAAAGCTTAGGGCAAAAATTGCCTGTGAGGAGCTTAACAAGGTTTCTCCCTTGTCACTTTGTTCCTTTGATAATTT
>JBJEOZ010000100.1:0-7586 GCA_051880975.1 Ruminococcus sp. | reverse complement strand
TTTTACCTGCCTATGAGACCTCACGGGATAAATCAATACTCTTTCCTCGTCTACCCTCTTAATTTACGCATTTGGGTTACGGTTACCTTTTGGACTTCGTTGCTTTTGGTCAACTTATCCGCCAAATACGCCTTAGTATTAAGTTTCTGTCCGTAGGGCTACGATTTCGCTATTGCTTCTTCTCTCCCACACCTCACGATGTGAAACTTGCAAGTCGCTTTTGAGTTCGTCGGTAACTACGCCTCGGTGGACTTTCACCACAGAGCATTGATATGCCCGTCATACCAAAAAAGGCTCAGTTCATTTGAACTTGAGCCTTTTTCTTAAATCTTTTTTACGGTCTGTAAATATGGTTGTTGTAGCCTTCTTCGTCTGTTATTTGCGTGGGGGTTGTTGGGGCTGTGGTGGTGGTTTCTGTGGGGTTGGGGGCTGAGGGGTTTATTCCCACTATCAGTTTTTGCAAATATGTTACATCCTTGATGTCCACTTCCCCATCTCCATTAATGTCGGATACTGTGGCAAAATAGTCGTAATTTTCAGGCTTTACAACATTGTTGATGTATTTCTGAATATATGTGCAATCCTTAATATTAACAGTACCGTCATTATTTGCGTCACCGTAATAATAATCGATTTCAGTTGTATCTTCATTATCAACAGCACCTGCCGAAATGACGCAGGTAATTGTCAAGATAATCATAGCCACAATGGACATACCGGCCATAATAAATTTTTTGATGTTACAACAAATCATAGAAATTCACCTGTGCATTATCCTCTCTTTGTTCTTCGCTTGGAGCAGTTTCTGTCTTATCCAAGCCCTTGTCAGCCGAAGTGGTTTTTTTCCTGTTCAAATCTCCGCTTACAGCACTTTCTCCCCCTGTTTCAGCCTTTGAAGAAGTACTGCTGACTTGGGATTTAGAGGTTGATTTTTCTTCTAAGGAATTATTCCCGCTGTCTGAATTCACCACAGAATTATTCTCATTATTCACTTCATAACCTTTGCCGTTGTCACTTTTACTGTTCATCTGCTGACTTGCAGTGGTGAAATTTTCACTTGTCGGGGAGTTTGACAGGTCGGTTGTACCTGTCTTTTCACCGTTATCATCACCGGCAGAACAGCCACAGGAGGACAAAAGCACCGTCATACACAACAGCAAAAGAAGTAAAAAAATTCTTTGTGCAATCTTCATTTTGTTCACCGTAAAATCAATTAATTTTCAGATTTTGGGAAATAGTTATTTTCGCTTAGGTAGTCCTTAGTTACATTGTAATTAGTACTGCATCCACCATATACCTTTGTGCCTTGGTAGTCCTGATAATAGGTTCTGTAAAGACCGTTAGCGTCCTGATAGCGGAGGTACGGTCTTGCTATAACATTTTGTGTTTTTGCACTTTCAATCTCTTTGTCAGTTTTTCCGGCGGTATTATATGCGATTACAAGGGAGTAAATTCTGTAATCTTTATAGTTTTTGTGGTCAACAATAGTTGTATTTTTGTATCCGCCTACACTACTTGTGCAGTCAATATTTTTTGCAAAGCTATATTTTGCAGTTGTGTCAACACCGTTAACATTGGCGTCATTGTATTCAAGAGTTTCACCGGCACTCAAATTATCATTAGCGGTGGCTTCCTTTGCTATTACATAACCGTAGCTAAGGTTTTTCTTTGTGTATGAACCGTATTTTGTCTTGAACAGTGAGTTTGTCTTACTAAGAATATCCTCCTTGATACAGGTGATAAACCTAAGTCCGTCTGTGTCAAAATGTGGTGTATCTTCCCTACCGCCGGGATAGTTTGGATCCTCTTCTTCATAACGAATCTGAACGCCAAGCAAATCTATGCCGGGGAGTAAGTTTGAACCAACTGTTGACTGATGAATAATCTTACTGTCCTGTGCATCCTTATTCATTGTGCCAACATCAATCCAGTGGGCATAGACATTTCTTTCTCCCTCAAATTCTTGTAAATCCCACTGAATTGGATAATTGTCCGAATCATTATCCGGATCTCTGTACCAACCCTTGAAGATTTTTCCGTTATCTGATTTAGGTGTAGGAATGTCATAGAAGTAATGAATAGTATTATTTTCTTCAAGGTTATGTATTGTGTGAGTTATTCCCAATTCGTTTGTTACCGATTTGTCTTCATCCGGGATTGTAACAGTTGACGGATAATAAACCCTGTAAAGGTCAGCGTCAGGATTGCCTACTGTTGAAACAGTTTCCGAATCATTGATATGGAACTTAACCTTAGTACTGATACCAAACCTTGCGTAAATAACTGACGGAGTTTGTTTTCTCGTTGCTTTTTCACTTTCAGAATAGTAAGGCTCTACGGTATAAATATGGTCTGTTATGGACGAAAGCTTGTTGCCGTCCTGGTCAAACCATCCATAGAATGTATAGTGTTCATTTGCATTACCAGAAACAGTTATATTATTGTTAAATGGTGATAAATATGTGAACTCTGCACAACTACCAATACCTTCATCCGTATTATATACCTTACCTGCATCATCAGTAATAGCTGTGGTATGCCCTGTAAGTGATACCTCACCGCCAACATCACTGTTTATAAATGAGCCGTCAAGCTGTTCTGTTTGGGCGATTACCGATGTTTTGTATTCCCAGTTTGCAACAAGAACACCACCGATTTGTGCGTCAACTCTACCCTCGTATTTATTATTTTTGTCAGTAATTATGAAAACATTTTCGTCATCATTGACAGAGTGTTCAACCTTAGCATCTCCAGCAAACAATACCCCTTTGGTATCGGTAAGAAGAGTTTTTGTGCCGTCCGATTCTATTTCATATATTTCACCGCCAACAAGCTCCCAGCCTTTGAAACGTACACCGGGGTTATCCTCCCACCACTCGCAGGCTGTTGAGGTATATGTACAGGGAAACCTCTCATAGAAACGGGCAATATTTGCGTTACTGCCACTCCAGTCCATAGAATTATTGGGAGTATATGAACCGCTGTGAACAGAATAGGGCGCACCGCCTTTGGAGTTGTATGTCATTGTATAGACTTCTGAAAAGACCAACTCAACAACAATCCTACCTGATACATTAGACTTACCATAGGAGTATGTTATCTTACCGTCGTCACCAACAGTTTCCGAGAAATAAACAGCCTTATCCTCTGCATTAACAGCCGTTGCAGGATAATATTCCCTTTTACCGCCAATGGTTATATATGCGCCAAGAAAGGCGTTTTGGATTGGCTTATTGTTAGCATCTAACCTTGGTACTTGTTCTCCATTTTCATTAGTAATTGTTGCATAATCCGGTGTAACATCCAATGTAAAGGTTGAGTTGTCGTCAATCCATAGTGAATCGGTAGATTCACCTGACCCTAAAGACACTTTTTTAGGTTCACCCTTATATACATAGTTTAGTTCAGCTACACCGCCTGTATAGGATACTGAACGAGCAGGATAGTAAAGTTCAAAGTTAACCTCGTCAAGGAGGTTTCCGTAGGTGCTTAGCGCCGGATCCTGTCCTTCCTGGCCGGGAGTACCCAAATAACCGGTAAAGGCAAAGATTGACTCATCCTGTCCCTCAGGTACATTGTAAAAGCTGTAATCCTCTTCATTTAAGCCATATTCGTACCATCTTGTATTACCTGAACAAATTATGGTAACATCCCACTTTTGTGAAAAAACAGTTGATTCTGTTGCACTAAAGTTATCATCTGTTCCATCAACAAACTTTCCGTTGTCTGCAAAACGCCTTGAATATACAGTAACCTTTACAGGATCCAACTTTACGCTATTTAACTTATATACTCCGGCATCGCTGTTGTCAGTCAGTTTGTTAATTTGCTCTGCTATTTCCGTGCCAAAATCCACTTTATGACCCTTTATCCATTCAACCATTTGCATAAAGTGGTCCTTGCTATCCTTTGCTGTTTTTTTTAGTTCTACAGCGTCTTTTGAATTTTCCTTATATTGTTTAGGTCCGATAATAAGTGCCATAATATCGGCGCCTCTTCTGCCTCTGTGGGCAAGGCTCCACTTGTACTTACTTCCTGATTCGGTATTTATATACTGATACAATGTGCTTGGCTGTTCAGCATTTAATTCACCTGATTGTTTCCCTCTGTATACTTCTTTTGTTCCAAATATAAAATGTGCTGAATTCTTATTGTCATTATCATCAAAAAGTTCTATCTTATTATCTTTTGCCGTGGTCTTCCAATCAGGAACATCATCTTGATGAGGCGAAGCATAGAAATTATCTTTTAGATTCTTATTTGCCAAGTATTCCCTAACATTCGGCTCCTCAAAACCACCGTTTCGCAGATTGTTATATACAGCATCTTGCTTATCAGGCTCAACAACAGTTAAGTCCACATCATCCACAATAGGATTGCCACTGTAGGAAATCAAGGAGTAGTAAAGTGACTGAAAGCTCTCATTAAATGTGAATTTTGTATTATCCGAGTTATCAACTGTTTGCCATTCTGTTCCTGTTGTTCTGAACAAAGTTACGGTAAACTTTTCTTTACAATATATTGTGGGAACAAGGCTGAATTTATCCTTGAAATCATCCTTTTCTTCAACTACAAATCCACCCTCTTCATCAAAGGGTCTTGAATATACGACAACGGTGTACTGTCCGTTTGCAGGGAAATTTTTGTTTTGGTCAATTTTCCTCTTTTCCTTAAGCCAAGTCATCATCTGTCTTAACTGGTCATTTTGTTCTGCCGTTGCAGTAGGCAGATTTGTTCCCAAAACAATGGCACCAATGTCACTTGAACCGGTGCTTTTGTACTTAAGGTTCCATTCAAAGGTAGTACCCTGAAAAAAGTCTTCGCCGTCAGACTTTGTATAAGCCTGATAAACTGCATTATTGTCCTCTGTCAATTCAAGGGCTTTTGTGCTTTCTACACCCTCACCGTCTTTTACGGTAATTTCACCATCTGCTTTACTCCATGAGTCAGTACCGCTTTCAAAGTCAGTGTTACTCAAAACTCCGGTGTGAGTAGTCACTGCATAAGCAATAGGAAGTGATGATGTTACCATAGTGATAACGAGAATAAGTGAAATAAGCACTTTTGAGTAAAATAATCGGTTGGAAAATCTGAATGTATTTTTCATAAAACCCTCCTCAATAAGTTAATGCATTTAAGGAACAAAAAATTAATGTAATTATCAAATATTTCTTATCTTATGATTATATCACTAAACCCCCGTAAATACAACAAAAAATCACACTTTTCCCCATAAAAATTGGGAAATTTATAAAATTTTCAAATCCTCAAATTAACGGCAAAAAAATTTTGAAAAGTAAAACAAAATGATTGACTGACGGTGAAAATAATGGTATTTTAGTATTGAATAGTAATCAAATGAGATTAGTATTGAATAATAATCGACAGAGTGTCGATTTTGGAGGTAATAACAATGACATATGCAGAATTTTTTTCAGAGATGAAAAGCAAGTTTGTGGACGCTGATGTAAGCGACATCAAGGAGCATCTTGCCTTTCAGTTCAATATCACAGGTGAAGAGTCGGGCATCTTCTATGTAGAGGTTAAGGACGGACAGCTCTCCATCGAGCCTTACGAATACTTTGACCGTGACGCAATTTTCATTTGCAGTGCCAACACCCTGCGTAAAATTTCCGAGGGCAAAATGGACCCTGTGTTCGCCTTTACCATTCAAAAGCTAAAGGTTGAGGGCAACCTTGACAAGGCTCTCAGATTTAAGGAAATTGTTGAAAGCAAGAGAAAATAATTCACTTCTGAAAAGAGGTTAACAATATGAACCCATTTCTAATCGGCGGTGCAGTGGTTGGTGCTGTCGCTGTTGGAACAGCCATTGAATGCGCCTACTTTTACCGCCGTACAATGAAACGAAGCAAGGCTAAAACAGAAAAAACAATTAAAATGGCGGGAACAGACTGGAACCGGTACAAGCCATTCCTTGAAGAGAGAAAAAAGTTTTTCCTTGCACAGCCCCATACTGATGTGTACATCAAGTCAGTTGACGGACTAAAGCTACACGGAACATACTTCCCCGTAGGTGACGAAAGTAAAATTGTTATCTGCTTTCACGGTTACACCAGTGAGGGTATGAAGGACTACATTGCACTTTCTCACTACTACATAAACAAGGGTTACAGTATGCTCCTTGTTGACGAACGCTCCCACGGACAAAGTGAAGGAGAATACATCGGCTTTGGTTATCTTGACAGATTTGACTGCGCCTCTTGGATTAAATATATCATTAAAAAATGCGGTAATGATGTACAAATACTTCTTCACGGAACATCAATGGGCGGTGCCACAGTGCTTATGGCAAGCGGTCTTGACCTGCCAAATCAGGTCAAGGGCATAGTTTCCGACTGCGGTTTCACTTCCCCAAAATATGTATTCACCCATGTTCTTCACTCAATGTACCACCTGCCTGCATTCCCTGTTATCCAAATTGCCAGTGCAGTAAACAAACGCAAGGCGGGTTACGGAATGGACGACTGCAACGCTTCCCGTGAGGTAAAAAAGGCAAAGGTGCCTATACTGTTCATCCACGGTGATGCCGACACATTTGTACCCTGCAGTATGTGTGACGAAATCTACGAAAACTGCGCATCCCCTAAGAAAAAGCTGATTGTAAAGGGCGCAAGTCACGCAGAAAGCTACTACAAGGACACAAAAGCCTATGAAAAGGCACTTAATGACTTTATCGGAGGAATAATAAAATGACAACACACAACGGTTACAAGGTTTATCCGCTGACAGCCGCACAAAAATTCCACATATTTTACAGGGATTTTTGCCCCAAAAAAGAGGTTGTCAACATCGGTACAAGCCTGACAATCGAAACAGAGCTTAACTTTGACGCACTGAGAGATGCAATTTGCAAGGCATACGAAAGGTGCGACTCAATGCGACTGAGATTTATTCAGGACGAGGATGGAAAATGGTATCAGTATGTTGCAGAGAATGTAACCCCTGATGTTGAATTCCGTGACTTCACAATGAAGTCTATGGAAGAGGCAGAGGACATTATGAGGGGCTGGACAAGAATCCCATTTGTCAATCAGGACGCACCTATGAACAGGGTAATTATGATAAAAATGCCTGACGGCTACAACGGTGTTTATCTTCTTGTTGACCACCTTACAATGGACGCACAATCCCTTATCTGCTTTATGAAGGACGTTATTGAAATCTACTGCAACTCACAGTTTGAGAATGTACCTTATCCAAAGGAAATGGCGTCCTACATTGAACAGCTTGAAAAAGACCTTGCCTATGAGGCAGGGAGTAAGGCAAAGGACAAGGACACAGAGTTTTTCCACAAGCTCATTGAGTCCTCAGAGCCTATTTACAACGGAATTGACGGCAGAAGAAAGTTAGAGGAAGAAAGAGAAAGAACAGGCAATCCAAACGCAAGGACAGCCATTAATGTTTCCGACTCTGTTGACTCTGCACTTGATGTTTTCCACCTTGAGGAAGAGCCTACACAGAGGCTTATAAGCTTCTGCGAAAGCAACCGCATTTCCCTTGTTTGTCTGCTGATTATGGGACTTCACACATATTTCCACAAGATGAACGGCAATGATGATGTTTCC
>JBJEOZ010000099.1:0-1648 GCA_051880975.1 Ruminococcus sp. | reverse complement strand
GCTATCCTTTACGGTTACAGTCGGTTTTGTTAAATATTTTCCTGTGTAGGTATATGAAATTTTGGAAAGCTGTACGGTTTTGATTTTTGCAATTGGCTTCTTTGACTTTACAATTCCACAAATACTGCAGTAGGTTACGGAACTGCCGGATTTATCAAATGTCGCCATCGTGACTCTTGTCCTGTAATTATGACCAGTAGCAGCAATTGTTTTACTGTAACTGTAACTGCATTTTTTACAGGTAAATACCTTTTTTCCGGATTCGGTACATGTTGCTTTTATTTTTACTATGCCATTATCGTATGAATGTCCCGTTGCTTTTACTGTTTCTTGTGCGACAAAAACTTTGTTACATCTCGAACAATGGGAGCCCTCTGTCTTTCCGTCATTTTTACAGGTTGACGGTATTGCCTTGTCCGTTACTACATTATGCTCCAATGGATTAGTATAATTATCAATATATACATCATCGCACTTTGAACAAGTGAACACGGTATATCCCTGCTGTGTGCAGGTGGGACTGATTACATTTTCGGTATATTGATGCCCTGCTGTCTTTACCTCATCTGTTGCATACGAATCACCACATACTGTACATACTTTAATAACATATCCCTCTCCCGTGCAAGAAGAAGACTCCACCCTATCAACATAATTGTGCCCGATTGAAACAACAGGATTACCATATTTTTCGGCATACGCCTGTGCTGTTGAACCGGTACAGGTATGAATTGTTACACTATCCGGAATAGTTTTTCCATTAAATTCGCAGTCATAACTACAAACTGTAATTTTTACTAATGAAGTACATAAGTAGAAAGCGTCATTATCAATATACTTAACACTGTTTGGAATAACAATCTCACTTACACTTCTATTTGAATAAAATGCATAGCTGCCTATTTGTGTAACGCCCTGCGGAATGTCGATTGATTCAAGCTTGGTGAAACATACGGCCCTTTCGCCGATAACGACGACGTCGGACAAAACGGAAAACTCTTTATCATTCTTGCCGGATGGATAATATACCAGCGTTGATTTGTCCTTGCTGTAAAGAACTCCGTCACTTGAACAATATGTTTCGTTATTTTCAGGGGCATTAACCTCCTTCAAAGTTTCGCAGTCATAAATACTTAGTGTTCCCATCTCGGACAATGAATCAGAAAGATTCAACATTTTTAAATTTTGGCAAAAGCAAAAAGCATAGTCAGAAATATTAATTGTTTTATCTATAATGTCGTATGATGTTTCATTTTTGCCTGAAGGATAAACGATAAGTGTTGACTTATCCTTGCTATACAAAACTCCGTCAACATCACAATATAATTGATTATCGGGACTTACAACAATACTTTGCAGAGCTTTGTTCAAATAAAACGCTCTGACACCTAATGAATTTACCGTTTTTGGTATTGTGACAGATTGGACATTGCTGCATCTGTAAAAAGCATAGTTGCCAACATTATTAACACCGTTACAAAGCACTACCTCCACTTTTTCTTTAGTTTTGTACCACGGCGTTTGCATAAAAGAATTGTCTTTGTCCAACAATAACGGATCACTTGAGTAATTTGTCATTTGACCGGTACCGGCTGTTACGACTACCTTTTGAACACTATCGCAGCCGGAAAATGCTTTGCTCATAATT
>JBJEOZ010000098.1:0-7738 GCA_051880975.1 Ruminococcus sp. | reverse complement strand
ACCTGCATTGACACCCTTGCAAAGGAAACTCCATTTACCTACATCAAAATGGATATTGAGGGTGTGGAATTTGTAGTTTTATACGGTGGATACCAGTATCTGCGCAGTAACAAGCCAAAGCTGAATGTGGCCTGTTACCACCGTTGTTGCGATATTTACCGTCTGCCCAATATGCTGAAAAGGGTAAACCCCGACTACAAAATATATATGCGACATCACCCCTGTATTCCAAGCTGGGAAACAAACCTTTATTGCATATAAAATTTTATACAAGTCATAAAACAACCCCACAGGAAACTGCAAAGGCAATATCCTGTGGGATATTTTGTGTAAATTAGTTTATCTCAAACATAAGGTAAGCAAAGGCATATTCGGTTGTCATATCATAAAGTGGAATTACACCACCCTTTATCAAATTATCCGTTGATGAATACACTCCCGACTCTTGGGAAAGTCCCTGTAAGTATAGGGGAATACCACTTAGTTTGCACCTATCTGCAAGTATTTTCACCGAATTTTCGTTGGCTGTTCCGCTGTGATAACCAACTAAGAGAACAGCCTTAACATCATTCGGAAAATGAATATTACTGTAATCTGCAAATGGATATTCCTTAATAATCATAACTTTATTTTTGAATTTTATATTAGCAAAATCAACATCGGGGTACCTACCTGAACATTCCCCCAAGGTGAATTTGTCGGTAAAGCAATTTGCCTCCATTACGGAGTTTGCAGGGTAAACCTCGTCAAATACTGTCCAAACACCTATCTTACTTTCCTTTACAATATTAACCGCTTTGTCAAAATTGGGAATACCGTTGCTTTTGCTGTGGGAAAGCACCTTGTTTGCACCTGTCAGCACTACGGGAATTTTAAAATCCTTGCAGAAGATAGAAACCATTGCAGAAGTGTAGGAAAGTGTGTCACTGCCGTGGGTAATGATTATTCCGCTGTACTCTGTTGTGTCCTTTATTAACTCCTGCAAAAGCATTTCCCAATTTTCTGTACAGATGTTTTCGGAAAGAATGGAGTAGGGAAAAACCTTTGTAAACTCAATGTCGCTTTTCGATTTTTCCTGCCAAAGGGCTACAACATCCTTATTTTTCTCGTTGCTGATAACACCGTCTTTTTCTTCACTTCCAACTGTACCGCCGGTCATAATCACCTTAATTTTCACAAAACCACCCCAAAAAAACAGCCGTCTGTTTCCAGACGGCTTTAGTTATATTATAGATTAGCTTAGATTAGCTGTTTACTACCTGAGTGATAACCTTTTTGATATTTGTTTCGGTAAGTCCGAAAATCTCAAGGAGTTCCCAAGCAGGGCCTGAATAACCAAAGCGGTCATTCACACCGATTCTTGTAACAGGAACAGGGCAGTACTGAGAAGTAACCTCACAAACAGCGTCGGCAAGACCGCCGATAACATTGTGCTCCTCAACAGTAATGATTTTGCCTGTTTCCTGAGCCGCCTTAATAATAATATCTTTGTCAATAGGCTTGATAGTATGAATATTAATTAACCTTGCGTTAATTCCTTCTTTTTCCAAAGCCTCAACAGCCTTTTTAGCCTCGTTAACAACAAGACCTGTTGCAATGACAGTAACATCATTACCCTCGTGAAGTGTGATGCCCTTGCCAAGCTCAAACTCATATGTTTCAGGGTCGTTAAAGGAGTCAATGGCAAGTCTGCCAAGTCTGATATATACAGGTCCCTTATGCTCAAGAGCCGCTTTTGTAGCCGCCTTCATTTCCCAGTGGTCGGCAGGGTTGATTACAACCATATTTGGGATAGTCCTCATAACGCCGATGTCCTCAAGGCACTGGTGAGTAGCACCGTCTTCCCCTGTTGAGATACCTGCGTGTGAACCTGCAATCTTAACATTAAGGTTAGGATAAGCAACGGAGTTTCTGATTTGCTCAAAGGCTCTGCCTGTTGCAAACATTGCAAAGGATGCCGCCACAGGCTTTTTACCTGCTGCTGCAAGACCAGCCGCAACGCCAATCATATTGCCCTCTGCAATTCCGCAGTTAATAAATCTTTCGGGATATTCCTTTTGGAATATGCTTGTCTTTGTTGCCGCTGAAAGGTCAGCGTCAAGAACTACAATATCTTCATCAGCCTTGGCAAGCTCACAAAGTGCCTCGCCAAAGCTTTCTCTGGTTGCCTTAGTAACTTTCTCTGCCACGATTAACCCTCCAGTTCTGCAAGCTTAGCTTCAAGCTCAGCCATAGCTATCTTATATTCTTCGTCATTGGTTGCCTTTCCATGCCAGCCAACCTGATTTTCCATAAAGCTTACGCCCTTGCCCTTAACAGTCTGCATCAAAATCGCAGTAGGCATACCCTTGGTTTGTCTTGCATTTGCAAAAGCCTTGTCAAGCTCCTCAAAGGAATGACCGTCAACCTTTAGCACATTAAAGCCAAAGGAACGGAATTTGTCGTCCAAAGGCTCAATTCCGCCAACCTCAGCAACTGTACCGTCAATCTGAAGTCCATTTTGGTCAACAATAACTACAAGGTTGTCAAGGTTGTTGTGACTTGCAAACATTGCAGCCTCCCAAACCTGACCTTCCTCACATTCACCGTCGCCAAGCACGGTATATACACGATAGTCCTTATTATCCATCTTTGCAGCCTTAGCCATACCGCAGGCAGTTGAAATACCCTGACCCAAAGAGCCTGTGCTCATATCTATGCCCGGTGTGCCCTTCATATCGGGATGACCCTGAAGCATTGCTCCCACATGGCGAAGTGTCTTAAGTTCTTCCCAGTCAAAGAAGCCCTTGAGGGCAAGAATTGCATAAAGGGAAGGTGCACAGTGACCCTTAGAAAGGACAAATCTGTCCCTGTCTGCCCAGTCCGGATTTTCAGGGTCAACATTCATTTCCTTAAAGTAAAGGTAAGTGAATACATCTGCCGCAGAAAGTGAACCGCCGGGATGACCTGACTTTGCATTATAGGTACCGATAACAGCTCCCATTCTCGCCTTGGTTGCATTAATTTGTAACTGCTTAATTTCGCTAATCTCCATTGTTTAGCCTCCAGTTTTGTGCAAAATAATACTTTTATTATTTGCAATTATCCATAGTATTGCTTGATAAGAATAACACAAAACCCTGTTGTGAATATTCTAAAAAAGCAATATAATCGTCATTTTTCGGGTTTTTTCTATAATTTACCTATTTAACCCCTTATATTTCCCCAGTATCTCGCTTAAAATACTGTGAGCTACTTCTTTTTTTGACATTATCGGCAGGGATTTTTCTTCATCCTGTGTGATAATCGTCACCACATTGGTGTCTGTACCAAAGCCTGCACCCTGTGTTTTCAGGTTGTTGGCAACTATCATATCCATATTTTTCTTTGTCAGCTTTTTTCGTGAATTTTCAAGCATATTTTCTGTTTCCATAGAAAAACCGCAGATGAACTGTCCCTTTCTTTTATGTTCACCAAGGTAGCCGATAATATCCTCTGTCCTCTTAAGTTTAATTTCACTCATTCCGTTATCGGACTTTTTGATTTTCTCTTTTGCAGTAGAAACAGGTGTAAAGTCTGCAACAGCCGCCGACTTTACCACAATATCTACATTATCAAAGTTTTCCTTAACTGCAAGGAACATATCCTTTGCCGACAACACCTCTATTGTGTTCACAAAAGGCAGTTTTTGCAAATTGGTTTTTCCGCTGACAAGTGTTACCTCTGCCCCTCTCAGCATTGCGTCATATGCAACAGCGTATCCCATTTTACCTGTAGAATGGTTTGTAATGTATCTCACAGGGTCAATCTGTTCCTGTGTTGCACCGGCGGTAACAAGCACCCTAAGACCCTTCATATCCTTTTCGTATCTACATTCTTTTTCAATATATTCAAAGAGAATTTCCGGTGAAGGCATTTTTCCCTTGCCCACAGCACCACAAGCAAGTCTGCCCTGGTCAGCCTCTACAATTTCATAGCCGTATCTTGCAAGCTTGTCCATATTTTCCTGAACAATAGGATTTTCATACATATTTGTGTTCATAGCCGGAACAATTATTTTTTTGCATTTACAAGCCATAATTGTTGTGGTAAGCATATCGTCTGCTATGCCACAGGCAATTTTTCCCATTACATTTGCTGTACAGGGGGCTATCATAAAACAGTCTGCCTTTTCTGCAAGGCTGATGTGTTCAATTTCAAAGCTGTGACTTCTGTCAAAGGTATCTGTTATACATCTTCTGCCTGTGAGAGCCTCAAAGGTGTTTGGAGTGATGAATTTTCCTGCATTTTCCGTCATAATCACATCCACAGTATAACCTGACTTTACAAGCATAGAAACAAGGTTAGGTGTTTTGTAGGCTGCAATTCCCCCCGTAACGCCGATTACAACATTTTTACCTTTCATAAAAATTCCTCCTGTCACACAACACATAATAATCTCAATCTAAACTGATTATACCAAATAGGCAAAAAAAATCAATAAAAATCACTTTTTACTTGATTTCCACAGGTATTTAAGGCATAATTGAATTTACAGAATACAAATAAAAGAGGACAACATATGTTACTGGCTATAGATATAGGAAACACAAACATTGTAATGGGCGTAATAGAGAACGACAAAATCATCTTCACAGGCAGACTTGCCACCGACAAGGTAAAAACTGCGGATGAATACGCATTACAGTTTAACGGTATGATGGAACTTCACAATGTGGATAAATCGGAAATTGAGGGAGTTATAATCAGCTCCGTAGTTCCTCCGCTGATTTTGACAATGAAACGGGCAATCAAAATGCTCACAGGCAAAGACCCGCTTATACTTGGTCCGGGACTGAAAACGGGACTGAACATTAAGCTGGACAACCCTGCACAGCTTGGCTGTGACAAGGTTGCAGACGCAGTTGGTGCAATCAACAAATATCCTATGCCTGCAATGATAATTGATATGGGAACAGCAACCACAGTTTCGGTAATTGACAAAAACAAGGAGTACCTTGGGGGACTGATTATTCCCGGAATCCGTATCAGTCAGGAGGCGCTTTCATCATCAACAAGCCAGCTTCCACGCATAAGCCTTGAAAAGCCTGAAAAGGTAATCGGCAAAAATACAGTTGACTGTATGAAAAGCGGTGCAATTTACGGAACAGCCTCAATGATTGACGGACTTGCAGACAGAATTGAGGATGAGTTGGGAGAAAAGCTGACTGTTATCATCACAGGGGGAAACTCAGACTCCATTGTAAGAGTTTGCAAGAGGGAGATAATTTACGACAGCAACTTGCTCCTTGACGGTCTTAACATAATTTATAAGAAGAATAAAAAGAGTGAAAAATAATGAAAAATGAAATTTTACAGCTTTTAAAGGAAAGTGACGCCTTTGTAAGCGGACAATATCTGTGTGAAAAATTTAATGTAAGCAGGACTGCTGTTTGGAAAGCAATAAACAGCCTTAAGGAAACAGGTTATGTAATTGAGTCCGTCACCAACAAGGGCTACCGACTTGTAAGCTCCCCCGATATAGTTAATGAAACCGAAATAAAAAGCAGGCTTAAAACAGCTTTGATAGGTAACAAGGTTATTGTTTTGGAGTCTGTCGGCTCAACCAACGATTACATTAAAGCAAACGCATCTATTCTTAAGGACGGAACTGTTGTTACCGCAAGAGAGCAGACAAAGGGCAAGGGCAGACTTGGCAGAGTGTGGAAAAACAAAAAGGATGACGACATCAGCTTTTCCTTTATTTTGCGACCGAACCTTTCTCCAATGGAGGTTTCGGCAATCACACCGCTATGCGGACTTGCAGTTGCAAAGGGATTAAATGAATACTTTGACTTTGACGCAAAAATTAAGTGGCCAAACGATATTATTGTGGGAAACAAAAAAATCTGCGGAATGCTTACAGAGATGAGCTGTGAATTTGACCGCCTTGAATACCTTGTTGTTGGCATAGGCGTAAATGTAATGAGCAAGGATTTTCCTGAAGAAATCGCCCACAAAGCAACCTCCTGCGTTCTGGAAAGCGAAATAGAAATCAACAAAAATCAGCTTTTGGCTGTTATTCTCAAGGAGATAGAGGATATACTCCTTGGAGGTAACTACCGCTTTAACAGCAAAAATCTTGAAGAATACAAAGCCTACTGTGCCACCCTTGGCAGAAAGGTAACTTTCACACGAAGAGGTGAAAGCGTTGAGGGTGTTGCCACTGACATTAACAACGACGGTGAGCTGGTTGTCACATTACCCGACAGAACAACAGAAACCGTCTTTAGCGGAGAAGTCACCGCACAGGGAATTTATTAGTCTTAATTTTTTTAAAAAGACTGTCGATTAATTCGGCAGTCTTTTTTTATAAAAAAATCCATATGTTTCATATTAAGTGGGACTTGGGGCATACTGTTAAGGGTGATTGATATGATAGAAAACTTAACAAAATACAACATAAACTTAAAAGCAGAATTCGGCAAAGAAAATATGACAGTTCCCGTTGTTTACAGCGATGATTATATGGGAAACGAAATGCTTGATTTGAACCTTGCAAAGCTGTGCTGTACTCTTTGCTGTTGCAGTTATGACGAAAATATTTTAACAAAAGCCTTTAGTGATGCTGAATTTACCGATATTAAAGCCATATATACCACTCCCACAGAAAACACAGCCTCACTGTGCGTTGCACGAAAGGGAAAAAATGTTTTTATCGTCATAAGAGGTACTGAGGGTGAGGAATGGTATAACAATTTCCGCACAGGTATTGAGGACACACACCAGGGGTACTACGACACAGTTAATTTTTTAAAACCGCTGTTAAAGGACTACATTCAGTCGGACTGCCGTCTGCTTTTTACAGGTCATTCCCGAGGAGGAGCTCTCTGCAATCTTCTTGCCTCTCAGCTTATCAAATCCGGCAGAGAAAATGTATTTGCCTACACCTTTGCCTGTCCTAACATTACCACCAAGGACGAGGTTTACAGCCACAGATTCAGGACTATTCACAACTTTGTGTATGAGGACGACTTCATCACCCATTGTCCTCTCAGAGAATGGGGATACAGCCGTTACGGCAACACGATACGCTTTAAGACAAGTGAAATAAATTACAAAAAGCTGAAAAAAGCATTTAAGGAGCTTACCGATACAGACTTTGTCACCTTTAGGGACTGCGGTGAGGAGGTTGACACCTTTATTGACACATCATTAAGACTATCTTCAAACCCATATGAGTATTACAACAAGGGTTATCTTGTTGACGAAAGCTACCTCACCCTGTACGATTACTTTCAAACAATATGTGACATTTTTACTGACAAGAACAGCTTTGATGCCGGAATAACTTTACTTGCCACCAAGCTTTCTGCCTTTGCGCCTATCAGCAATTTTCTTGTAAGCGGAATTGACATTCCCTCATTAATTTCACAGGGAAATGCAGAAAATTCCTGCGCAATGTTTGCCCACTCCTGCTTAAGCTACCTCTGTCTTTTAAACACCCAAAAAATCAAAGCACCTTAATATTTTTAGTGAAAAAAACGAGCAAAATTCAATAATCATTTTTATTTTAGGTCTATCTTTACCAGAAAAACGTCTTTTCTTACCAGAAATGAAAATTTTAAAAAAACTATGATACAATGTGAAAAAGTAAAGAACATTACTTTAAGTCCTCTGTTTTAAAAATAATAATGCAGGACATATACATTTTAATTTGGCATAAATGGAATTATTTCACCTTCCATTTTTAGAGCCGAGGTGTCATAAGCACCTCGGC
>JBJEOZ010000097.1:0-7739 GCA_051880975.1 Ruminococcus sp. | reverse complement strand
CACTGCGTAGCAATATAACTCGCCGAAAGGCGAATATAACTGAAAAAGACGATTGACAAAATCCTATTATAATTTCTAACCAACGAATATAGTAACTCTAAAAGTCTACATCGTAATTATTGATTCTTTTGATTAGCTTTTACTGTATTTACAGATGAAATCAACATTCTGCGGATTGTTCCGCACTTGCTAATAAGCTGTTTGTATTGCTCGTTTGGAATATAGCCGGTTTCGAATAATAATTCTAACCAATATTCTGTTTCAAAGCATTCTTTTAATGCTATTTCAAGTTTTGAAATAAAATCTTTTGTACCTTGTGCATATTGTGCTTCGTGCAGATTAGCTCCAATGGATGTTCCGCTCCTGAGAAGTTGATTTGTAAGCACAGACTCTTTATGGGTAGATTTGATTTCACGGCAAAGCAAAACTATCAGCTTTGCAAATTCTTTTGAATTGTTACGAAGTGGACTGTTCGACATCTAAATCACCTCATTATAGTATATCATAATTAATGTGAATAGCAAAGTATTTAGTGATATTCTGCCTAAGGCAGAGTGATATTTTCACTATGTGAAAGTTATATTTTGCGTAGCAAAGTGATATTATATTCGCTTAAAACTGCCCAAAGGGCAATATCACGCAGAATAAACTGCATATCACTGCGTAGCAATATAACTCGCCGTAAGGCGAATATAACTGAAAAAGACGATTGCGTTGGCAATCGTCTTTTTCTTGGCGGAGGACAAGGGATTTGAACCCTCGCGCCGGTTACCCGACCTACTCCCTTAGCAGGGGAGCCTCTTCACCACTTGAGTAATCCTCCGTATGGTAAAGTACCTAAAATAAAAATGGCGGAGGGGAAGGGATTCGAACCCTTGGTACCTTGCGGTATCACTAGTTTTCAAGACTAGCTCCTTAAACCACTCGGACACCCCTCCGTATTTAGCAAGGCTTATTTTATCATAACATTTGGTAGTTGTCAATAACAAATACGAAAATTTTATAATATTTCTGTTTTTATTTTGTTTTTTGTGTTTATTTTCTAATACACAAATAAAACACTAATTTTTTATCCCATTTTAAAATTATTTTTTGCCCATATATTTTTTGATAATTCCCTTAAATTTCGGGTTTATTCCTTGTTTTTGAGATTTTTATGTAACTTAATTGTAATGAAATCTTAACTTGTTTAAGAGCTATCTTGTGTTATAATTATCTTAAAGAAAATTACTATTCTAAATATAGGGGTGTGTTGATAATGAGATGTCCTTTTTGTGGTCATGATGAAAGTAAAGTTATAGATTCCCGTCCTGCTGATGACGGAGAGAGAATCCGCAGACGTCGTGAGTGCTTGAGCTGTAAAAAGCGTTTTACTACCCACGAGGTTATTGAAAGTGTGCCGATTATTGTTGTTAAAAGGGATAAATCAAGGGAAGTTTTTGACCGTGCAAAGCTGACAGGGGGAATTTTGCGTGCTTGCGAAAAAAGACCTGTTTCCCTTGAACAGATTGAGTCTGTGGTTGACTCCATAGAAAGCTCACTTCAAAGCTCACTTGACAGAGAGGTTACCTCACAGTCCATTGGTGAGCTTGCAATGGAAAAGCTTAAGGATGTTGACGAGGTTGCCTATGTGCGTTTTGCCTCGGTTTATCGCTCGTTTAAGGACATTAACACCTTTATGGAGGAGCTTACAAAGCTACTTAAGGAAAAATAATTTGTTTATATTTTAGGATGTTTATAAAAACGGATTGGGTTTTAGTTTCCTGTTAGCCCAATCCGTTTTGCTTTTGTTTGGTTTTTGGTTGATAATGGGATAAAGAGGAAAAGTGTTCTTTTGTCTTTAAGGGGATAGTGTGGTTTATTGATATGACTCAAACTATAAAATCTAAAGGCAAAGCAAGATATATTGACTACTTTTTCGCTCCCTCAGTCGGCAGAGCCGACAGCTCCCTCATCCGATGGAGCCTTTGTCTATATCCAAACTCCAAACTCCAAACTCAAAACTAAAAACTCACAAATACCTCTGATAATATCCCACTGCAAGTCGGTCGCATCTTTCGTTTTCCGGGTGTCCGTGGTGTCCTTTTACCCAGTTGTAGGTTACCTTGTGCTTTTGGCAAAGGTCGTAAAGCTCTTTCCACAGGTCGGGATTTTTCACAGGTTCACTCTTTGTTCTCATCCAGTTTTTTGCTTTCCACTTTTCAACCCAGCCAAGGTTAAAGGCGTTGCACACATATTGGGAGTCGGAGTAAAGCTGAACTATGCAAGGCTCTTTTAGGAGTTTTAGTGCCTCAATAACAGCCAATAGCTCCATTCTGTTGTTGGTGGTGTTTTCACTTCCACCGCTGATTTCCTTTTCTGTTCCCTTGTAACGCAATATTGCTCCGTAACCGCCGGGGCCGGGATTGCCTGAACAGGCACCGTCTGTAAAAATTTCTACTGTTTTCATAACTACCTCTTTTCACAGTAATGTTATCACAACGGAAGTATTTTTTCAACACATTAGGGAAATACTGTAAATAATATTATGGTGAATTAATAGGCTTTTTTCGGTTGACTTTTTGGCGGGGAAATAGTATGATATAATGTACTAATATTGTGGAATAGTATATATTAATTTTTCTTTTTTCAGTCTGTTTAATGAATACCTGCTCGGGATTTTGGGTATCATCATTTTAATACATACAGTAAAACTTTTTAGAAAACGGAGGACATTTTGTGGGAATTGAAAAGAACAATAATAATAACAAAAATATGGTAAATTACAGCAGAAATAAGAATAATCAGAAGAATTACGGTAAGGGTATCCAGTCAAAAAATCGCACAGGCTACCAGTCAGGCAAAAAGTATTTTAACAGCAACAGCAAGAGAAACAGCAGTAGAATTAACTACAAGAGAAATCAAAGGGTTGAGGAGAATAAGCCTTTGCCGTCAGTAAAGGTTTCTTTCCTTGGAGGACTTAACGAAATCGGCAAAAACATCACCCTTTTTGAGTGTGAGGACGAAATTATTGTAATCGACTGCGGTATGGCTTTCCCTGACGGAGAAATGCTTGGTGTTGACCTTGTTATCCCTGATTTCACATACCTTATTCAAAACAAAGATAAGGTAAAGGCGATTTTGCTCACCCACGGTCACGAGGACCACATTGGTGGTTTGCCTTATCTTTTGACAGAAATGAGTGTGCCTATCTACGGAACACCGCTGACACTTGGCTTGGTGGAGAATAAGCTTAAGGAACATTCCCTTTTAAAGCAAACAGAGCTTAGAACATTAAAGGCAGGGGAGTCTGTTAAAATCGGCAAAACCACAGCAGAGTTTATTCACGTAAACCACTCAATCCCTGACGCTGTGGGAATAGCTTTGCACACACCTGCCGGTACTATTGTACACACAGGTGACTTTAAGATTGACTGCACACCGATTTCCGGCGGTATGATTGACCTTAGCCGATTTGCCCGACTTGGTGACGAGGGTGTTCTTGCGCTTATGTCCGACTCTACAAATGCATCAAGAGAGGGCTATACTCCAACAGAGCATACAGTTTACGACAGCTTTAAAAATCTGTTTCAAAAGGCAGAAAAGCAGAGGATTATTATTGCAACCTTTGCAAGTAATGTAAACCGTGTTCAGCAAATCATAAACTGCGCCAAAAAGTTTGGAAGAAAGGTTGCTTTCTCCGGCAGAAGTATGATTAACTATATGAATGTTTCCAGCAGTTTGGGATATTTGGATATTCCCGAGAATATTATAATAGATATAGACCAGATACCTCAGTATCCGCCTGAGCAGATTGTGCTTGTTACAACAGGCTCACAGGGTGAGCCAATGTCAGCACTTACAAGAATGGCTTTTTCCGACCACAGAAAAATTACCGTTGGTGCAGGGGATTTTATCATCATTTCCGCAAATCCAATCCCAGGCAACGAAAGGTCAGTTGGAAATGTTGTTGACGAGCTCCTCAAAAAGGGTTGCAAGGTTGTTTATGAGTCTATGTATGAGGTTCATGTTTCAGGTCACGCCTGTGCAGAGGAGCATAAAATACTCACCAGTCTTGTTAAGCCAAAGTACTTTATTCCTGTTCACGGTGAGCAAAAGCACCTTAGAAAAAGTCAGGATATTGCAGTATCCTTGGGAATTGACAGGAAGAACACATTTATCGCAGACATTGGAACAACACTTGAGCTTAACAGGGATTACATCAAGGAACTTCCAAAGGTTCCTGCCGGCAAGGTATTTGTTGACGGCTTTGGCGTTGGTGATGTGGGAAGTATTGTCCTTAGGGATAGAAAGCACCTTGCACAGGACGGACTTATCATTATTGTTGCATCCCTTGATGTGTATGACGGTCATGTGATTTCAGGCCCAGATATTGTTTCAAGAGGCTTTGTATATGTGAGAGAAAGTGAAGAACTTATGGCTGATGTTAAGAGGACTGCACTTTCTGTACTTGACGACTGCTGTGAAAGAAATGTTCACGAGTGGGGCGTTATTAAAAACCGCATTAAAGATGATGTTTCAAAGGTTATTTCGGGCAAAACAGGCAGAAGCCCGATGATACTTCCTATTCTTATGGAAGTTTAACAAATTGAAAATTGAAAATGGAAAATTGAAAATTTATTAATTTACAGAAAGGAGATGCTTTATGAATAGGAAAAATTGGACTTTGACGCCGTTTTTTATAATCTTTGCAATACTTATGTTTTGTATGTCCTTTATTTCTGTAAGGTACAATCCGTATCTGTCTATTGCGGAGTTTGGCATCTCCCTTTTGTCGCTTTTGTTTGTGCTTTTGATGAATTTCCGCTTTAGCAGTTATATTAGGAAAATCGTCAGAAGTGCTGTTAAAAGAACAGAAAAAATCGACCACGAATATCTTGAGAACTTCCATTTCCCTGTTGTGGTTGTGGGAACTCACGACGATATTGTGTGGTGCAACAGCCTGTTTATCAACAATATTTGCAAGGGCAAAGACCCCCTTACAAGCGACATAAAGAATCACATCTGCGGTCACGAGCTAAGTGAATTTTTGGAGGAAAAGCCTGTTAAAATCAAACTTTTTGACAAGTATTACAGGGTTTACGGAAATGTTGCTCAAAGTGCTACAATACTCTACTATATTGATGATACATATTATCGCAATGTTGAAAATGAGTTCCGCAACAAAAAAGGCTCTGTTGCTATTGTCCTCTTTGACAATGCAGAGGATTTTGACACAGACTCAGACGGTGAAACAGAGGGTGAAATCCTCCTTGCAGTTGAAAAGACTGTTCAAAAGTGGGCGCTTGACACAAAGTCCCTCTACTCAAAGCTTTCTCCAACAAGATATATGATTATTTTTGAGGAGAAAAGTCTTGCAAAAATTTCCGACGAAAAATTTAAAATTCTTGACGAAATAAGAAATATTAAGCTGAACGGAAAAAGTGCAACAATTTCCATCGGTATCGGCAGAGGACAAAATACCCTGAGGGAAAGTGACCTTGCCGCCAAAAAAGCCCTTGAAATGGCTCTTGGCAGAGGTGGCGACCAGGTTGCAATGGCTATTAAGGACGACTACGAGTTCTTTGGCGGTGTTTCAAAGGGTGTTGAAAAACGCAGTAAGGTAAGAACAAGAACCTTTGCAGGGAACATCAAAAATGCTGTCCGAAAGGCAGACAATATTATGATTATGGGGCACAATTTCAGCGACCTTGACTGTGTGGGTGCGTCTATCGGTCTTTTCAGCACCATAACAAAATCTCTTAACAAAAAGGAAACATACATTGTCTGTAACGAGGAAAAAAGCAGTGCAAAACAGCTTATTGTTGAGGCTAAGGAAAACGGCTTTGGTAACGCATTTTTGTCCGTTCAGGAGGCACTTAAAAAGATTAACAACAACACCTTGCTGATTATCCTTGATACCCACATCGGCACATTTATTGAGAGTGAAGAAATATACGACAAATGTAAAAATGTTATTGTAATTGACCACCACAGAAAGATGGTTAACTTTATCAAAAATGCACTTATATTCTTCCACGAGCCAACAGCCTCCTCCACCTGTGAGATGGTTACAGAGCTTATCGGATATATGGGTGACGACTATTTGTCTGCATTTGAGGCAAGTGCCTTACTTGCGGGAATTACCCTTGATACAAAGAATTTTGTCATCAAAACAGGAGTCAGAACATTTGAGGCGGCGGCATACCTTAAGCAAAAGGGAGCAGATACTGTTGACGTTAAAAGGTTGTTCTCAGGTGGAATAGAAACCTACAAGGAAAAGGCGAAGATTGTTTCAAGGGCAAAGATTGTTGACAACTTTGCTGTTGCATATGCCGATGACGATATGGAGAATATCCGTGTTGTGTCCTCACAGGCGGCTGACGATTTGTTAAGTGTGGGCGGTGTTTTTGCTTCATTTGTAATTTACAGAATTGATAGTGAAACAATAGGCATTTCCGCCAGAAGCTACGGAAAAACAAATGTACAGGTCATTATGGAAGAAATGGGTGGCGGTGGTCACCTTACAATGGCTGCCTGTCAAATTAAAGTTGATGATAAGGAAGAAGCAGAATATATGCTTATGTCAATAATTAAAAAGCTAAGGAAGAAAGGAATTTTGAAATGAAAGTAGTATTAAAGCAGGATGTAAAGAATTTGGGAAAAAAGGGTGAGCTTGTAGAAACCTCTGACGGTTACGCAAGGAACTTCCTGTTTCCAAGAGGACTTGCGGCTCAGGCTGACAATCAGGCTATGAATGAGCTTAAGAATGCCGAAAGCAGTAAGCAGTTTAAGATTGATACAGAGATTAAAAAGGCTAACGCAAGCAAGGAGAAGTTAGAGGGCAAGGTCTTTGAAATGACTGCAAAGGCAGGCTCCAACGGACGACTCTTTGGCTCTGTTACAGCAAAGGAAATTTCTCAGGAAATTAAAAAGCAGTACAACATTATTGTTGACAAGAGAAAGGTGTCACTTGATACAGACATCAAGGCTTTTGGCACATACAATGCAAAGGTTAAGCTGTACAACGGCATTGTGGCAAATATTAAGGTAAAGGTATCCGAAGCATAAGGTGTTACTATGGCAGATTTAGGCATAGCAGGTGGAATGGACGGTTTGAATTTACCGTACAGTCACGAGTCGGAACAGGCGTTGCTTGGCGCTATTCTCATTGAACCCACCTGTATGGACAGGGTGATGGGCATTGTTCCCAGTCCCGACTATTTTTACATACAAATTCATAGGATAATCTACGGTAAAATGCTGGAGATGTTCACCGAGTCACGACCCTTTGACCTTGTGTTGTTACTTGACGCACTGAAAAGTGACGCCGGTTATGACGAGGCATCAAGCAAGACTTACATTTACAGCCTTGCACAAGCCTGTGTTTCCGTTTCCAATGTGGAGGAGTACGCAAAGGTTGTAAGGGACAAGTACAGCCTTAGGCAGTTAATTACAGCATCAAGAGATATTATCGAAACTGCAGGAAGCGGAGAGGTTGAGCCTGAAAGGCTCATTGACTCTGCGGAGCAGAAGATTTACGACATTCGTCAGGGCAAGGCGGTTGACGGTCTTGAAAGGATTGACAGGGTAATTTACCAAACCTTTGACAGACTTGAAAAGCTGAGCAAAGAGGACGAGAACTTTAAGCCTGTTTCTACGGGAATTTCCGACCTTGACAGGGTAATAACAGGTCTTAATAAGTCCGACCTTATCCTACTTGCCGCCCGTCCCGGTATGGGTAAAACATCATTTGCCCT
>JBJEOZ010000096.1:0-1670 GCA_051880975.1 Ruminococcus sp. | reverse complement strand
ACTTAACAAAGGCTCCATCGGATGAGGGAGCTGTCGGCTCTGCCGACTGAGGGAGTGAAAAAGTAGTCAATATATCTTGGTATGTCTTTAGATGCCAAATTGTGAGTAAAAACGATAAACCATTCTTTAAACACCTAAAAAATCACCCATTCACCTTTTCCAAAATCTTCTCCGCACATTTAATTCCGTCAACACCGGCTGACACTATTCCTCCGGCATATCCGGCACCCTCACCACAGGGGTAAAGTCCATCAATGCCCAAAGCCTCCATTGTGTCCTTGTTTCGCAAAATTCTAATGGGGGAGGAGCTTCTCGACTCAACACCTGTCAGCAGTGCGTCATTGTCCATAAAGCCTTTTAGCCTCTTGTCCATATCAGCAATGCCCTGTCGCATAGAGTTTGTTACAAATTCAGGCAGAATGTCGTCTAATTTTCCAAAGGAAGTGCCCGGCTTGTAGCTTGGCAAAACCTCACCAAAGCACTTGCTTTTCTCATTTTTCAAAAAGTCGCCAACTCTTTGAACAGGTGCGTTGTAGTTGCCACCCCCTACAAGAAAAGCCTTTCTCTCAATATCCTCTTGAAAATACATTCCTGCAAGTACATCATCAGAGCCAAAATCATCGGGAGAAACACCCACAAGCAGTGCGGAATTTGAGTTTATTTCATCCCTTGCAAAGTAGCTCATTCCGTTAGTCACAACAGTATTTTCCTCACTTTGAGCGCCCACAACAACACCGCCGGGACACATACAAAAGGTGTAAACTCCACGGCCGTTTTCAAGGTGAGTGTTCAGCTTGTAAACAGATGCACCCAAATTCTTCTCCTTGTAAAAGTCACCATATTGCGACTTGTCAATCTTTTCCCTTAAATGCTCAATTCTTGCACCTACTGCAAAGGGCTTTGGCTCAATCATCAGACCTTTATTTTTAATCATTCTAAAGGTATCCCTTGATGAGTGACCAATGGCTAAAATCACATTGTCACAGAAAATTTCCTTTTCCTGCCCGTCACTTTCCACAATAACGGAATGGACCTTGTTGTCCTTAATTTTAATGTCCGTCAGCCTTGTGCTGAACAGCACCTTACCACCAAGGCTGATAATTTCTTCTCTAATATTCCTAATTGTGGGCTTTAGTCTGTCAGTACCTATGTGGGGTTTGCTGTTGTACAAAATTTCTTCAGGTGCACCGTGACTGACAAATTCTTCAAAAACCTTTCTCACCCTGACATCCTTAGTTCCTGTTGTCAGCTTTCCGTCAGAAAAAGCACCGGCACCACCCTCGCCAAACTGAACATTACTTTCTGTGTTCAGCTTTCGGTTATTCCAAAAGTTCTCTACATCCTTAGTTCTTTCCTCAACAGATTTTCCCCTTTCAATAAGGGTAATTTCCATTCCCGAACGGGCAAGTATAAGTGATGCAAAAAGTCCTGCAGGACCTGCACCAACAACCACAGTATGAGAGCTGTTTTTGCAAATTGGCTGAACATATTTGTATTCCTTTGGAACAGTAATTTTTTTGCTTTTAATATTCTTTATTTTCCTGTTTTCACCCATTAACTCCACATCAACAGTAGCCAAAAAATGAACATCATTCTTTTTCCTTGCGTCAATGGATAGCTTAAAAAGTTTAATGCTTATCGGTTTTCCTCAGCAAACCAGAAAATTGGGA
>JBJEOZ010000095.1:0-7794 GCA_051880975.1 Ruminococcus sp. | reverse complement strand
CTGTTCTGCGTTTGGCGAGGTTTTAAGATTTTCGTTTTTCTTCTTTTTCTCACCGTTTGCTTCGTCGAATCCCGAATCAGTTACAGGCTGTTCAAAATAGTGAGGACAGTAAGTCTGGATTATGTTGTTAAATAACTCCGAACGGTTGGCATAGTGAACTTCACGATTGCCGTTTTCCATGACCTCATACTTTTCCTCAAACTTAATACCCCATTTGAAAAATAATTTCAGCTTAACTTTCATGGGATAAAAACCTGTTTTCATAACAACAAATGTGCCTTTTGGAAGTGACTTCAACTCATCGGGTGTCATTAGAGGTCGCTCTATCATCTGCAAGGACTGGGAGGGATCATTCTTGCTCCTGCTCACCGAGCCTGACATCACAGTTCTTGAACCGAGTGCTTTTGATAACACTTCTGCACTTGTACTATTCGGAGCAAAGCCGCCGAAGATTGTCAGCTGTGTGTTATCTATGATAACATCTGCACCCTCTTTGCCATAATTTTTCTCCAACTGTGCAAAGGATTGAATTATCGGCACTATCTGCAACCGTCTTGAACGAGAAGCGGAGAACATCATCTCTGCCGAATCAATCTTCGGCAAGGTTCCGAACTCGTCGCAGAAGAATACACAGCGGTTTTTCAGCACACCGCCGTTTTCATCTGCGACTGACAGTATTTCACGGTAAAGCTGTTGGATAATGAGTGACACCATAAAGAAAGTGTTGGGATTTTCTTCCGGCATTACAACGAATATTGCACACTTTTCATTACAGAATTTTTCAGCGTCAATCTCCGTATCAAAACACAAAAGCTGTTCAAGCTCGGAGTCAAGAAAAGCATTCAGCCTTGACAATGCCGTACTCATAACGCTTGACATACTCTGCTCGGCTGTGTTGAGAGCCGCCCCTGCGAACCATTTTGCCTTGTGGTCGTCGGGAAGATAGTCCATTAAAAGCTGAAACTGATTTTTACCTTTCTTGTTGGTCGGAGCAAGTAATTCCTGAATGATTTTGAATACAGAAACTATATGCCGTTCTTCAGGTTCGCAGAATTCCGAAACAAGCAGAATGGTTGCCGTTAAAAGTCCCTCTGCCGCATCATAGAAGTAAGCGTTCTGTCCGAATGAAGCCGAGTCCATACCCGAAAGAATAATCGTTTTTGAAATGATTTTTGCATACTTTTCTGCTCTTGCCTTGTAAACAAGCTGTTCGGGTTCAGCTTTGAATAAGTCCATATATTTGTTCACGAGATGCAAAAGATTATTGCCGTGTGAGCGTGTCGGATTACGCAAATCTATGACTGAAATCTTGTAGCCGTAATATTTTTCCGCAATCGTTCCGTAGTTTCGAACAATGTCGCCTTTCGTGTCGGTTGATAAAAATGACATACCCGTAGCACAGGCATATTCAATGCACGGATAAAGCCAATAGGCAGTCTTGCCGACACCGGCAGCACCAATCATCAGAGCGTGAACATCTCCTGTGTCAACCATTGCTGTTGTTCCCTTTTTTCTATTTTTGCAACCGACAACTATACCTTGCTCCGTTGGTCTGCTGTCAGGATTTGTACGCCATTCATTTGGTTTAAAATCAATTTGCTTGTAGGTTCTCTTTATCTCTTTTTTAGTTGCCCAACGAGCCGTACCGTGCTGACCTTGTCCGACTGTTTTGTTCTTTATTCGATTTAGTGAATAGTGATTTCCGACCGTTGAAATTATTATGAACAGGGCAAACATTGAGCCTGTCACAATAATCAGAGTTATAATGCCTGATGGCATAATTGCTCATCTCCTTTTGGTTCAAGAATTAAATCTTCGTTCCAATCCTTATTGGTTGGAATGAGAATTTCGTTTCGGATATTCATTGAGTTTAATTTATCGGCTATCCGTTTGTTTGCTGTCTGTCCTGCCTTATCATTGTCAAAGCAGAGAAACACATTTTTGATGTTCGGATTATCTTTCAGACATTGAAAAAGCACCCTGTCCGAAACGGAGCAGGATGCCGCATAGCTGTGTTTTTGCCAATTATTCTTATGCATTGAAATGTAAGAAAGCATATCAATCGGAGCTTCAAACAAGAATAACTTGTCGCTTGTGCCATGCCAGTGGAAACTGAATTCAGGTTGACTACCTGCAACATTTCCCTTGTACGGATTGCTTGTCACTGTTCCTCTCTTGTGTGCGTGGCGAGGTTTACCGCTTGAATCGTAGCCGACAAAGACAGCGTTGTGATAATCGGCAGATTCATAAATCATTTTGTTTCTCACGAACTCATACAGCACATCCTTGTCAATACCACGAGTCAACAGCAGATAAGAAAAAACTCTGCTCATTCTGTCATTCCTCGGTGGCAGTTCAAAAAGTTTATGCTCTTTTTCTATGGGTGGTGATGTTATGATTTGACCGCCGATACCGTTCAAAAGCATTTCCACCGCTCCGGCATAGTCCTTGTTGTAAAATCTGCGGACGAAGTCAACTGCGTCACCGCCTTTCTGTTCGTACTGATGATACCAGAGGTGACCTCTGATTGTTACCTTTTGCGAGCCGTCAAGCCATTCATACTCCGAGCCTGATTTCCTGACTTTCTCGCCAAGACTTATAAGAAATTGTGCAAGGTCAGTTCGCCTTGCCTGTTCTCGCTGTTCTTTTGTAAAATGAATGTAGGTTGATATTTTAATCACTTCCTTGTATATATTTTTCTTTTCTGCTGTAATATCTTATAGTGGGTAGTTCTTTCTCCTATCACCATGACAGGAGGCACCAGTCAGCATTTGGGCGCAGTTGTTCCTTGGCGGTAGGCTGATTTTTTGATAGACAATTTTATTTGTCTATGATAATATAATTATAAAAAACTGATTGATAAATCTGAAGTTGCGAAGGTGGTTTTGTGATAAGTAAGTTGAGATACGGCAATACAAATACATTCTTTATTCAAGGAGAACGTGGTAGTTTGCTTATTGATACTGACTTTGCAGGAACATTGTCTGCATTTTATAAAGCAATTAAAGAACACAACATTAAAATTAGTGATATTTCTTATGTTTTAGCAACACATTACCATCCTGACCATATTGGTTTAATAAGTGTTCTAATGAAGCAAGGAGTAAAACTACTTCTAATTGATACACAAAATTCGCATATTCATTTTGCAGACGAGATTTTCAGAAAAGATAAACGATTAGATTATGAGCCTATCAATACTGATAATTCAATAATTATCAGTAGCAAAGATAGCCGAGAGTTTCTTGAAAATTTGGGCATTGAAGGAGAAATTATATCTACCCCAAGTCATAGTGAGGACAGCATAGCGTTAATTTTGGATAATGGGATTTGTTTTGTGGGAGATTTAGAACCTATCGAATATATTGATGCTTATGACGACAATGCTAAATTAAAAAATGATTGGAAACTTGTAATGAGTTACAATCCTAAAATTATTTACTACGCTCATGCAAATGAAAAAATATTGTGATAGACAAATTCCGGTTTATCAAACTTACATTTTCAAACCCTGAGCCTGCTTTTTATCTTGAATCTTCTGCTGTAGCTTTTTATCCGTCCGTTGTACTTTCTGCTTTTCTTCAAAACGAAGTCTGCTTTGAATCATATTGCAGAGGTAACGCAGGAGATAAAGAGAGGAAACTGCAACGCTGTTGCGGTTGGTTTTAATTGAATAATGAGGACACAGAATACCTCTGCCTGAATCAAAGACTGATTCGGCAGAGGTGTTTTCTTCATATTCAAATGGATTTGAAACAGGTTCTTCATCTGTATTCTCTTTTGATTCCACTTCATCTTCGGTGATATTTAGTTTCAACGCTTCCTTGATTACCGCATTCTTGATTGACTTGAATTCCTTGTTTTGGGCAAGCGGAATCCTATCAGGAATTTCATCCGTATAGGTGCGGATTGTATTTTCCTTTTGTTCATACCACAAGTCATACAGCTTTTTAATCCTGCTGTCATTAGCAAGTTCTTCAACAATAGAATTTACCAGTGTTTTTACATCAGGCTTGAGATAGCCATACACCTTTTTGCCGCTTGTTTTTGAAAGCCTGTCGGCAAGTTCCAACAGCTTATGCTGAATTGACGCGCTGATATATATTTCTGAGTTGATTTTTGACACCAAATCATCTACAATGTCACGAGCCTCAGCACGGAGCTTATCCCTGTGTTCGGTTTGTTTTTCAAAGATGCACAATAAATCTTGCTGAAAAATATCTTTTGCAAATGATGAACGGAGATTTTCAACTCCCTTTTGCGTGAGATAGCCTTCGTTCTCCTCAGTTGAATATACAATCAAATGCACATGAGGGTGGTGCGATTCATTATGAAATGCCGCATACCAACGAAGATTTTCCATTGGTATTTTCAGATTTTTAGCAAGTGCTTCTGTCTGTGTGCGGAGCATATCTCGCCAGCGTAAACCTGTGTTAAAACCAAGCCGTTCCGCATCTTCTCTGCGTATAGAAATTATCGCAGTCCAGATATTTCCCTTGTGCCTGTCGAGTTCTTCAGATACTTTACTCAGCTGAACCTGCACACCGTCATCGGTAAACAGTCCGTGAGAGCCGAATCTTTCTGCACGAGGACGGGTTGCAATGTAATCGGCATATGCTTTTCTGCCCGAGATTTCATAAGCATAATCTTCCATAACTCTTGAGATAAAATCAGAAGCCGAGCCTTCATTCTGCTTTTCAAGGTAATCAGCGTACTCAAACATATCCTTGCTGTCGGGAAAATCCTTTATGATTTTTTCAATAAGATTCTTCTGCTTTGCCGTTGCAGGAGCAAACTTTTGCGAGCTGTCAATCTTTTCAACACCCTCACGGGTAGCAATGTATTTTGCATAACCGCCTGCGCTTACTTTACGATTAGGCTTGAGATATTTAAACTTTGTAACTAATCCTGCCACAAATAATTATCCTTTCTGCCAATCGTATGCATCATCAAAGGAAAACGAACCGTTGAGCCGCTTGACTTCCTTGACGCACTCGCCACGAAGTTTTGTAAGAGTTATCTTGTCAATATCCTGTGACGAGGCAATAATATTCATCGTCATTGCAAGCTCAACAGCCAATTTAAAAATCAGCCTGCTCATTCGATTATCGCTCTCGGCAACGATAGATTTCAATGTAGAGGTAACCACATTGGGAAGATACTGGCTGTTGTCGTTTGAGGAAAGGAATCCCACATAAAAAATGATTGCCTTTTCAATAAATTCACTTCGGCTGGAGCAGTTATCTTCCTTGTAGATATTCTGTACCATATCAAGCGTGGATTCCTTTATCCATAGAGCAAATTTTCGTTTTACTTCTTTTCTGTTATCCGTTTCATTCAAGTGCAAAACCTCCTTTTTGTTACAACCCATAGTTACAACTCCTTTATTTTTGGCATTTCATTAGGCAATTCGGGCAGTTAAACCCACAAGTACAACCCCAAGGCTGAAAATTAACCCCTATGAATTTTTGAGGCTGAAAAGTGCGAAAAATCGCATGGCAGTCGGCGTTGCCGTCTGCTGTGAACCGACACGAGGGAGCGACTGCAACCCCGTGTCTTTCTCCTGCTTGAATACCTACCCTTGAAAAACTGCCCGAATTGCCGTAACTCTGATTTTCACACCTTCCCACAAACCGCACTGTTTCGATTTTTATTTGGTTTCGGATACTTTCCCGACTTCTCGTTTTAAAGCCGACACAGGGCGAGTGTGGCGAGAATACCGCCGTTATTCTTTACTTAATCACTTTGCCGTTTATCACTTCAAAATTGCACTCGGTATATGACAGTCCATACTCATTGACTTCACGGTTCAGAATATCGAACATTGATTGCTCAATACTGCGAGAGGATAACCTGATTTCATCACTCAAAGTGTCATAGCAAATCCACTCCTCACTCTCGGGTGTATCCTTTACGAGAATATCAAAGCCGAGGAGCATTTTATCGGGAGTAGGAAATACAACAGCGTTGATTTTTACACAGCCGACTGTGAGCGAAGCAAAGAGAGTGTCGTGCTTGTCCTTTGGATTTTCGGAAAGTATTTTTTTAACTTCGTTCACTGACAAATACATTTTGAAAATATATTTATCAACCAGTTGCTTTTTCAATTTCTTTCTCTCATTCATAAGCTCATACCGCCAATCTCATTTGTAAAATCTTCACCGTCATCTTCATCGGGTGAATCAAACAGATTGTTCTGTTCAAGGTTTTCGTAGAACTTTTCTGCGCTGTCATTTACGGCTTCGTTTAAAACTTTTAAATCAAAACCGCAGTCCTTGTAACCCTGTGATACTGTATCGTAGTAGCTTGCGCTTGGCAATCCGAAATTCTGCTTAAGATTCATAATGTAAACCATTGCAGTCAGTTCCGATCCGTTATTCAATTTCACAGGCAAGTCCTGCTTGAAGTAGTGAGATGGATAACCCTCGTAGCGGTCAAGCAGTTTTTCATCTCTCGGCTGAAGCTCCCATAGAGCAACAGGAACGGACTTGCCAATGCAAGGTGCGATTGTTGCATAGGAACAGTGAGGCATACCCTTGAATTGCAATTCGTAATTTTCCACTACACCAATGCCTAAAAGCTTTGCTGTGGGGCAACGATATTTCATCTGTTTAAGATTGAGGTTACTGCCATAGGCAATGTATAATTTCTTTCTCATTTTAAAATCCTTTCTACATACTCATAACAAAACCCGAATCCTCATTCTGCTCAGTTGCAGTTTCAGATTCGGGTTCGTTTATATTTATATTTTCGTTTGTATTATTAAGTTCTGCGGCTCGTTTTCGAGCAAGCCTTTCCTTTTGCTTTTCAGCCTGTGCAGGATCCTTCCACGCAATGTTTCCCTCAAGATTTTTCAGCAGATGATGACGAGCTGTTTTGAACTCGTCACCGATTAAGCCAAGACGGAGCAGCCAAGTACGAAAAGTATATTTTTCATTATCCGATACAGTTTTAGCGTGTCTTGCAGACTTCTGAATTAAAGCCTGATGACTGATTGCAAGGCAAAGCTGAATTGCTGACTTTACCTCGCCTGCGTGTAAGGTGGAATTGAAAAGACGAAATTCAATCGTACCTTTGTAGAACACACTGTGAAGATTCAGTGCGTGGTAGCGTGTATCATCATAGTGTCGGTAGCTGTAATCTTCGCCGTCATACCACATTGATTTTATCTGTTCCATTGACATAGGAGGACGGTTATTGATTTCATCAAGGAAACGAGTGTCCATCTTCTGACAGTAATGTTCCCTTGATACATTCACTTTTAAAGCCTTGTATAGCAAGTCCTCTTTCGCTGCCATAATGTTTACGATGTTGCGAAGCGTTTTAGGGGTATGCGGAGCCGCATTAATATGACAATGCAAACCACAGCTTGAGTTGACTCTTGCTCCTGCGCCACGAAGCTTTCTGACTAACTCCTGTATGGTTTCTATATCATCATAGTTGCAAATCGGAGTGACAAATTCAACCGAGTACAAAGAGCTTGCATTCTGTCCCGAACGGTTTTCGCAACGGACACTTGCGTCACGCATAATCTTCCACATTCTGCCGTCATCATCTCGAACAGAATATGCATCATAACAGCCGCCGACATGAGTTGCGTCTGTATGAAAATAACCGGCAATCACTTTCGCCGCCGTACTGCGAGTGATGCCGGTCATTTCTATTTCTATTCCAAAATTTTGCGTCCTCAAGTCTTTTCCTCACTTTCAATCTTTGGCTTTTTAGGCTTGGGCGGTTTTACCTGTGAACCTTTCATATCAATGAACTCTCTGACATTTGCAGGAACATATTTTG
>JBJEOZ010000094.1:0-7805 GCA_051880975.1 Ruminococcus sp. | reverse complement strand
CATAGTCTTAAAGTAATACTTTTTTCCCTCCTTTAGTTTGACAGTAATGGAATCATTTTTGTTGGAGTTCACAGTTTTCAGCAACTTGTATTTTCCGTTTATGCTTGTGCTGTAAAAGATTTTGTAGCCTGTGTTTCCCATACTGTTGTTGACGGAAATTTTTACGGTGCTTTTATTCATTCTCTTAACAGAGGTAATTTTGTTTGTGATAATTTGGGTACGGATTTTTACTGTGTTAGAAATCTCCCCCGTCATTAGCTTGTTATTCTCGCCGTAGCAAATTTGCCTTACCTTGTAATAATAGGTCTTGCCGGGAGTTACTTTCATATCATAGTAACTAAGGGCACTTCCATTAACCTTGGCAACCACAGAAAAACCACTTTCACCCATTTCTTTTTTATAAACTACATATTTTTCCGGTGTGTAGCTATTATTCCAAACAACCCTAACAGCATTTGACCTGTTTTGTATTGTCTTTTCTATTTTTGCCTTAACCACTCCTGTTTTTGCCCTTCTTTCGTTGGACTGACTACCCACAACATAGGTATTTCCGCTATGTACAACAGGAATAATTTTGTAGTAGTAATTTTTGCCCGGTGTTAGATTTTTATCCTTATAATAATCAACATTTCCCTCTGTTGAGGCTATGTGTGAGAATGTTTTGTTGTCTGTACTGCGGTAAATTCTGTAATACTCTGCATTCTTGGATTTTGTCCAGCTTAGCTTTGTTTTGTCAAAGGCAGAACTTCTGCTTGTCAGGTTTTTTGGTGTGGCAAGGTTAGTTGTCACAATTCCCTTTTTGCTGTACAGATAAATATCTCCTTTTTTGTTGGAGGAAAAGCTGTTTTTGTAAATATTGTTTTTTGAACCTTCATCAAAGTACATACCGTATTTTTTGCTGTTCTTAACAGTATTGTTCTGCACCTTACCTGTTGAGCCAAAGGCATAAATTCCCGAACAGACGGAGTTTGAAACATTGTTTGAACTTACAGAAGAAAAGCTTGTATCCCCAAAATATATACCGTTTGACTTTGCACTGCTAATGCTGTTATTCTTCACATTCTTTAACTTTGAATTGTAAAAATACAGTCCGTAGTCACTGCTTGAGGTGACATTTCCTTTAACATCTCCGGCTGAGGCATTTGAGGTACCTATGCCGATTATGCCTCCCTTAACAGTGTTTTTTTCAAGACTAAGGGAGGTGGAATCCTTTTTTAACATAATTCCGTTGCCTGTTTTCGGGGCAACTGTGTTGCTGTTTGTCACAGCATTTTTACTGCTGTAAACATAAATACCACTGCTTGTTGTTCCTGTAATATTGTTACTGTTCACCTTGCAACTGTTTGCACCGTTGTAAAGGTAAATTCCGTTTTGGATATTACCCTTAATTGTGTTGTTATAAATGGTATTATTTTTACAGTCCCCCGAAAACAAAATTCCGGCTTTCATACTTTTTCCGTTAGAGTTTTGTATAGTGTTGTGGCTTACAATATTGCTACCGGAAGTGTCTGTGGAATAAACTGCTGTCACATCTGTGTCTGTACCGGAATAATAGACCTTGTTTTTCAGCACCTTACAGGAATATGCGTGATACATCCTAATAGCTGAATTATTTGACTTTAGGGTGTTATTTGTTACAGAAACATTGTAAAGGGCATAATCACCTGCCGGAACAGTTCCTGTAACCTCTTCATAGGTCCAGTCAACAGCTTTGGGAACGTTTACACCGTAAAGACGAACACAGGTAGATGTAGTGCTTATGGTGTTGTTGTCAAGTTGCACATTGTAATTTGCTAACGGAGCGGTAAATGTTTCTCCGTCATACATCAGCTTATAGTCACTTCTCATAGACCTTATGAGAATTCCGTTATTACAGTTGGTTATCACATTGTTATTCACCTTGCTGTTTATCCAGCACAGGGAAAGCACAGCATAGTCGGAAATATTTGTAAAGGTGTTATTGGTGATGACAATTCCATCATAATAGCTGTTGTCGTCCAAAATAACTGCGTGGGTGCCTATACCTCTTGTTAAATTTTCAAAGGTACATCCGGTAACATATATATCCCTACAAGCAGTGCCGTCATAGGTTTCATACAAAGGAAAGCTCTTTGTGTGCAAAGCGTCTATCTGCAAAGCCTCGCTGGAGGCGGTTTTGCCGTTTACCTGATACTGGTCCTTAAAGACGCAATTTTTAACCGTTACTCCTTTACAAGCGCCAAGTTCAAGACAATGGCTGTTGCAGTTATTTACAAAGTTTACATTTTCAAAGAGGATATTCCTTGCGTGTCCCATCCTTACAAGGTTGCTGGTGGAGGGAGTCATAACCTTGTCCCAACCGTCCAGGGTTCCGTTATATACGGTTATATTAACAAAGCCCTCGTAGCCAAGTGAAACATCCTCTGCCCTACCGCACTTTAATATGCTGGCTTCTCGGCTGTGATAGCGAAGGAGTGTTGAACCATTCATATCAAAGAATGTGTTGCTGTACATTGAAAGAGTACCGTCAAGCTTAAACACACCGGGAGGTAGCATTACCTTGTACTGCATTTGGGGAGTTGCATTTTCACGAGCCTCATTGAAAACTGCCTGTATTTTTTCGAAAACCTCTGTCGGCGGTGTTTCCTCCGTAATATCAACCATTACTTCAACATAGTTTATATCTGTATTATTTGTATTATCGGGTAATTCGGGAGTGTCGGCGGTGTTGGTATTATCCCCATTATCCGTATTATCGGAAACATCAGTAGCATTGGAAGTATCGGGAATATTTGTAACTTCCTCTGCACTTGCTGTTACATTCATCACCATAACTGCCGACAGCAAAATTATTATTGTAATAAAAACTGAAAAACTTCTTTTTAAAATAACTTTCATTTTAACTCCATATAAAAATTTTAACTAAAATATATATTACAATATTAGTTGAAAATACTAATAAAGTCAATTAAGAAACTTTTAAAACTTTTAACAAACTTTTAAATTACTTTTTCTTTTTTCTTTATAAACTGTGCAAGGTATAATGTGATTTGTTGACTTAAGCACAGTATAATGGTATAATTATTAGTAAATATATACTATAAATTTTAAGGTGTAATATGAAAGCAAGTGATTATATAGTATCCTTCCTAAAAGACAAGGGTATTAAGGACATTTTTGGGTATCAAGGCACAATGATTGCCCACTTTGTTGACTCTGTGTGCAAAGCTGAGGGCATAGAAAATCATATGTGCTACAACGAGCAGGGTGCTTCCTTTGCCGCTGTGGGACTTGCAAAGGCAACAGGTAAAACAGCAGTTGCCTACTCAACCTCAGGCCCCGGTGCAATAAACCTTTTAAACGGTATTGCAGACGCATACTATGACAGCACTCCTGTATTATTTTTAACAGGACAGCTCAATGAATACGAGTATACAGGAATTACCGAATTGCGTCAGCAGGGCTTTCAGGAAACTGATGTGGTAAGCATTGTAAAGCCTGTGACAAAGTATGCCGTTCACATAAGCGATGTTCAGGATTTGAAGTTTGAGCTTGAAAAGGCTTTTTACTACGCAAACGAGGGCAGAAAAGGTCCTGTTGTCCTTGACATTCCTATGAATGTGCAAAGGGAAGATTTTGACGAACAAACTGCAAAGTCATTTGTTCCTCCAAAGGAAAGAGTGATAATCAATGCGGAAATGGTTGCTTCCCGTGTTATTGAGGCAATAGAAAAGGCAAAAAGACCTCTTATCCTGCTTGGTAACGGAATTGTAAAGGACAGCGAATTCCACAGGGATATAATGGAAATTGTTGAAAAGCTGAACATTCCTGTAATCACCAGCCTACCCGGCAGACACCTTTTGTCATATGACCACCCACTTAATTTTGGATATATCGGTGCGGCTTACGGTCACAGATACGCCAATATTTTAGCTCACAAAAAATGTGATTTAATTGTTTCCATAGCCTGCTCTTTCTGCAAAAGGCAGACAGGTGGCAAAAGTGAAAGCTTTGCAAAGGACGCAAAAATTATCCGAATTGACATTGACAGGGACGAGCTTTTGCGCAAGGTTCACAGTGACGAAATTCACTACTGCTGTGACGGAAGTACCATTGCAAAGGCTATGCTAAAGGTTATTAACAACAAAAATATTGACAAGTCAGACTGGGTTGAGGTTTGCAAAAAGGTTAGAGAGCCTCTTGTTCAGTTTGACAACAATTCACCTGAAAGAGAGCCAAACAGATTTGTTGACGCAATATCCGACTTTGCCGACAAGGACACCGTTGTTTGCTGTGATGTTGGTCAGCACCAGCTTTGGATGGGACAATCCTACAAGGTTACAGGCGGTCAAAGACTTCTGTTTTCAGGCGGTCACGGAGCAATGGGCTTTGCACTTCCGGCGGCTATCGGAGCATATTACGAAAATTACAAACCCACTATTGCTGTCTGCGGTGACGGTGCTTTCCAGATGAACATTCAGGAGCTACAATGGATTAAGCGTGAAAATCTGCCTGTTACAGTCATTGTGCTTAACAACGAAAGCCTTGGACTTATCCAGCAACAGCAGGATGACTTCTTTGACGGAAATCACTTTGGCTCCACAGCCGAGGGCGGATATGACGCACCTTGCTTTAAGTCGATTGGTGAGGCATACGGCATAAAATCATACAGCGCAAGTACTCTTGAAGAATTTGAGGATATACTGAAAACAGCCGACAAAAATTCCCCTAACCTTATTGAGGTACATTTGGATGTTAAGTCAAAGGCATATCCAAAGACCTACTTTGGTGAGGAGATGTACAACCAAAAGCCATACATCAATGATGAATTGATGGAAGAAATTTTGGCATACTGATTATCTAAGGAGAAGCTATGAAAAAGGTTATCACTTACGGAACATTCGATTTGTTTCATCAGGGGCATTACAACATTATCAAAAGAGCCAAGGAATACGGCGACTACCTTATTGTAGGAGTTACCTCCGAAAGCTATGATATTGAAAGAGGCAAGCTGTCTGTTCACGACTCATTGCTTACAAGAATTGAAAATGTAAAGAAGACAGGTCTTGTTGACGAGGTTATTGTTGAGGAATACCTTGGTCAGAAAACAAGAGATATTATTCAGTACAACATTGACACACTTGTTGTGGGCAGTGACTGGATTGGCAAGTTTGACCACCTTAGGCAGTACTGCAATGTTGTTTACCTTGAAAGGACAAAGAATATTTCCTCCACACAGCTAAGGGAGAAGAGCAACGAAATTTGCAAATTCGGTGTTATCACCGACAACGCTGACGACCTTGGTGTTGTTAAGGAAACAAAGTATGTTTCCGGTATTCATATTGAGAGAGTTTACAGTGACGACATTGCTGTGGCTGAGGAATTTTGCAACAAATACGAGCTGAACTCTTACAGCAACGACTTTGACAAATTTGTTGATGACCTGGGCATTGTTTACATCAAGTCCTCCATTGAAAAGAGATATGACTACATTAAAAAGTGCATAGAAAAGGGACTTCACATCATATGCGATTTTCCTTTCTCCTACGACAACGAAAAGTGTCAGGAGCTAAACCGCCTTGCAAAAGAAAAGAATGTTGCCCTTATGGAAAACATTGTGTCCGTATATCTCCGTGCATTCACACAGTTCCTTTGGATTGCACGAAGCGGAGAGGTTGGCAAGGTGCTAAGCGTCAACATTGGAATGAGCAGCGACTTCTTCAAGTACGAAAAAACACTTGAGGAGATGTCTGTACTTGCCATTACCGCAGTAATCAAGCTGCTTGGAACTGACGCAAAGTATGTTTCAAAGAACATTATCCCCGGTGATAAGGAGGATATGGAATACTGCTCCCTGTTCTTCCGCTATGACAATTCCGTTGCAAGGATTGAGATAGGCAAAAATGTTGACCTACATAACCACCTTACCGTAATCGGCACAAACGGAAGTATTGTGGTTGAGGACGACTGGTGGAACACAGGTTACTTTAAGGTTATGAAAAAGGGTGTTAAAAAGGTTGACAGACGCTCCTTTAACTTTGAGGGAACAGGCTTTAGATACCTTATCCAGGAGCTTCAAATTATGCTCCGTGACAAGAGGTACGAGTGTAACCGTCTTACCGACAGCGAAGGTGAGGCTATACTAAAGGTATTTAATCAGCTTGACGACTAAGGAAACACTGAATAAGAACAGCAGAGGTTATCGCATAATGTGACAACCTCTTTTTTGGTGGTAATATGAATAAGAAAATCAAAAAAACAGCAAAATATTATAAATGGCTAAAATACATTGGAATTGCCTTTTCTGCAATTATGTTGGCTGTATTTCCTTTGTATCTCAGCGACCGCTACTATAACGCCCGCCACGACAAGTTGAATTTGTTTTACTTTTTGGCAGGTGTGCTTATAGTGGCAACTGCTGTTGTCTATATCTTTTTTGACGACAGAAAAAAGGCGGATAAAATCGACAAGGAATTTTTTTTAAAGACCTTTTCCCTTGTGGACTGGGCAATGATTGCCTTTGCTGTAACTGCCATAATCAGCACCTACACCTCGGATTACTTCAGCTCAGCCCTTACGGGAAGTCTTGGGCGAAACAACGGATTGCTTCTGATTTTGGTATACACCGTTACATACTTTATTATGTCAAGAATTTATAGGCAAAATATTATTGTACCTGTTGCTGTGTGTATTTCTGCCTCTTTGGTTTCACTTTTGGGAATTGCAAACCAATTTTTCTGGGATCCGCTGAATCTTTATGAGGGACTTTCTACCTCACAATTACAAAAATTCATCACCACCATCGGCAACAGGAATATGTTCTCCGCCTACCTTTGCATAATGATACCAATTATTTTTATGGTATTTATTTACACCCAAAAAAGGTGGATGATGTGTCTTTCAGGTACTTCTCTTGCTTTTTGCCTTGGAGGAATGATTTGCAGTAACAGCGACAGCAGTATTTTAGGCTTTGGGGCATTTTTAGTATTTGCTTTTATCCTTTTTATCAGGGATTTAGAAAAAATGTCAAGGCTGTTTTTCGGACTATTTCTATTAACAGTTTCCTGCAAGCTGATTAGAATTTTCTCCTTTATTATGGATGATTACAGTATGAACTTTGGCTCTATACAACGGTTTTTCATATACGGCAACACATATTTTTTGATTTTACTTTTTGCAGTAATTTCCGTTGTTTTATACTTTGTACATTCAAATCACCCAAACTTTTATCTGCCAAAATGTTCAAGGGTAATTGCGGTTTCTGTTTTTGCATTCTTATTCATTGGAGTAATGGCACTTGTCATCTATTACTCCGTTTACAACACAAAAGCCCCCTTAAAGGGAGCTTTGTCATATCTTCGATTTAACGACAGTTGGGGTACTCACAGGGGATTTATGTGGATTCGTGCCTTATACATTTTTGGGGATATGAGTATCCTTAATAAAATCTTTGGCAGTGGTCCTGACACCTTTGTAAAGATGATGGATGCTTTTGGCTACAATGATGAGCTTAAGGTGTTTAAAAGCGAGGTTACCGACTGCGCCCACAATGTGTACCTAAACTACCTTGTAACCCTGGGACTTGCAGGTGTTATGTCCTACATTACCGCCATAGTTTCCTCTGTTGTAAGGGCGGTTAAAAAGGCTTGTAGCAATAAATACGCTGTCATATTTGCCGGCAGTGTGGTGTGTTACAGTGTTCAGTCCATTGTAAACATCGATCAGCCAATCACCACACCCCTGTTTATACTTATGCTTGCCCTCACCGAAAGCCAGTGCAGGGTAAATAAAGAGAGATAAATAATAAAATATACGCAAAACAAAAG
>JBJEOZ010000093.1:0-1685 GCA_051880975.1 Ruminococcus sp. | reverse complement strand
TAATACAAATAACTAGCCTGCATGGATTTTTTACGGCAAAATTTACTGCGGTAAAAAGGTATATAACCTTGATACAAAGAAAACCGGTATATATAACATCAGGGACTACAAGTCAGACAATAATTTCGACTCTCGTTTAGAAAAAGAAAAAAACCTTGTTGTAACTACAAAGAACTATATGTACTTTATCAACAACAACGGAAGCTTGGTTCGGCTTGACAAGGCAGGAAACAAGAAAACAGTTGACAAAGGCATAATTAAGATTTTGGGTGCAAACAACAATGGAAATGTGGTGTATGTAAAGAAAAATTCCAAAGGGGAAGAGTCGCTGTATCGTTGCACCTCAAAAGGTAATATCGTTATGCTGACCACATACAAATCAATCCTCAAAAAAATCCAAAAAACAAATAAAGCCCAAAATGAAAATCTTGATAAAAAAGTCTATGTTGACGAGGCGGTTCTTGTAGGAGGAAAGGTTCTGTTCATCGGAAATCAAAGACTGTTTTCTGTTGATAACAAGGGTGGAAGCTTAAAGTATGTCATTAAGAATGTTGATTACGACTTTTTCATAAAATCCTTGGAGGCTTGTGACGGAAGAGTGTATTATTCCTATGTGGGCAACGGTGACCAAGAGAGCTACGAAGTTAGAGTGAAAAGTGTATAGATAATAAATCCAAAAAATAAGTCGGCACTATGTCGGCTTATTTTTTGTGCCTGAAAATGTGATGTGTGGTGATATATAGTTTTATACTTGTACCTTGTCATAACATACAAAAAACCGGAATATAATGGAGAAAGTCGAGATAAAGCAAGACTGCACTTAAAATCAATTTAACAAAAAATAGTCAAGATTTTACTTTAGCTTGGTTTTTGATTTAACAATGGGGGAGTAACATTTAATTGTACTTAGGAAATGGCAAAAAGAGATTAATACATTTCAGTACAATCAATACATACTATAAAAAAGAGGTAAAGAAAAAATGAAAAAATTATTATGCGGTATTTTAGCAGGAACAGTCCTTGCACTTTCTTTTGCAGGTTGCGGTACAAGTGACAGCGACAGCACAAAGGACACATCAAGCAGCGGAGTAACAGGTGAAATCACCGTTGTTTCAAGAGAGGACGGCTCAGGTACAAGGTCAGCCTTTACTGAACTCCTCGGAATCATTGATGACCAGGAAAATGACGCTACAACAGAAACAGCAGAAATCACAAACAGCACATCTGTTATGATTACAACAGTAGAGGGCAACAAAAATGCAATCGGCTATGTTTCCCTTGGCTCACTTTCAGACACAGTTAAGGAAGTTAAGGTTGACGGTGTTGAGGGCAATGCCGAAAATGTTAAGAACGGTACATACAAAATCTCCCGTCCTTTTAACCTTGCTTACTACGACGGCAAGCTTTCAAAGGTAGCACAGGACTTTGTTGACTTCATTATGAGCAGTGACGGTCAGCAGATTGTTGACAAAGAGGGTTACATCTCTGTTGAAGAGGGTGAGGCTTACAAGTCAGCCGGTCTAAGCGGTAAGGTTACACTCGCAGGTTCAACATCAGTTGCACCTCTTATGAATGTAATCGCTGATGAATACAAAAAGCTAAACCCTGATGTATCAGTTGAAATTCAGGAGTCAGGTTCTTCTGCAGGTATTCAGTCAGCAATGCAGAAGGCTGTTGACATCGGT
>JBJEOZ010000092.1:0-7832 GCA_051880975.1 Ruminococcus sp. | reverse complement strand
GATCTATCAATAAATAAAAATCTCACTTAAAAAATGTACATAAATCATTAATATTTTGTCCATATTTTTTGTTTCTGTTGAACAATTAAATTGTTAAATCTTTGTCTATTATTAAGGTAGATATAGCTTTATAATGTTGCTATAATGGTAAAAGGATTTTAAAAAGGAGTGTTTTAATGAAAAAGCAAAGTAAAGCCCTTAAATGGGTACACACAAGGTCAACAAGGCACATTGCCTTTTTGCTTGTTGTGACAATGATTATGAGCGTTATAGGTATTGCAACCTACTCTGCCGAAACAACTTCAAGCACAGAAAAAACTGTGGTAACCAGCGGAGATTATCAATACTCACTGCTTGATGACGGTACAGCGGAAATCGTCAAGTACACAGGTTCTGCCACAGCACTGACAATTCCGTCATCTCTTGATGGTAAAAAGGTGACAGCTATAGGTGGTTTTGCCTTTGATGCCTGCAAAACTATTACAAGCTTAGTTATTCCTGAGGGTGTTACCTCAATCGGCTCCAATTCTTTTAGATATTGTGAGAATATGAAAACAGTGTCTTTGCCTCAGAGCCTCACTACAATGGGGATAAGCTGTTTTTCGTTTTGTAGAAGTCTTGAAAGTATATCCTTGCCAGATAGTGTTACAAGTGTAGCTAATTATGCATTTAACGGTTGTAGTGCCTTAGCAAGTGTAAAGCTTTCAAATAAACTTGAGGTACTAAGTGACTTTATGTTTTCAGAGTGCGAGAAGCTTACAAGCATTGAATTTCCTTCATCAGTTAAGGAAATAGGGCAAAATACATTTGCTCATTGCTATGGATTTACAGAGATTGATGTTCCGAGTAATGTGACTATGATCAACACAAGTGCTTTCAGTTATTGCAAAAACCTTACAAAGGTTACACTTCACGAAGGGCTGGAAACTATTAACGCTTTTGCGTTTACCAACTGTAAAAAGCTAATGGAGGTTACTGTGCCTGATACAGTATCAGAGGTTGTACATATGTCCTTCGGCTACTGGTGGGATGATGTTACTTGGAATTATCTGCATACTGACGGATTTGTGTTAAAGGGCTACAGAGGCTCTGCAACAGAGGCATATGCCATCGAATACGATGTTCCTTTTGTAAGCCTTGGAGATTCAATTTTAACTCCTCCAACAGAACCACCATCAACAACACAGCCTCCTTCAACAGCACCGCCTGAACCCGGCACTGTATATACATTATATTATAAAAACACATCTAATTTCAGTAGTGTTTATGCCTACTATTGGCCTGACGGTGGCTCCGGTCCTGTGGCTTGGCCCGGAACTGCTATGACTAAGGTTACTGATGATGTTTACAGTATTCAGGTTCCTGTTGAAAATAATATGATTATCTTCAGCAACAAGGGAAGCAGTCAGACAGGCAACCTTGCCATACCCGGAGATAACTACATATATGACAACGGATGGAAACCGTACAGCGACACACCAACCGAAACATCAACAACCCAAACGGAGCCAACAACTTCATCAACAACCCAGACAGAGCCTACTACTTCATCAACAACTATGACAACACCAACTACATCCTCTTCAACAGAGCCTACAACTTCTTCACAGCCATCCTACGCAAAGGGTGATGTAAACGGTGACGGTGATGTTGATGTTGCAGACGCAACAATTTTGCAGAAGTACATCAATAAGGTAGCTGTTTCTATTAATACAGAAGTTGCAGATGTTAACGGTGACGGACGAGTTGATGTTCGTGATGTAACAATGATTCAGAAAAAGGTTGCAGGTTATAATGTTTTTTAACTGACAAACAGAATAAACTATCAATAAATTATCAGGCGGACAGTTTTCTGTCCGCCCTTTTCTTTGAGTAATTCCAAAAGAAAAACTGACCAAGCAAGGCTCAGTCAGTCTGTCTAACTAATAAAATAATTGTCTGTTAAATCAAAGCATAGCGGCGCCGATAATACCTGCGTCATTGCCAAGTGTTGCAGTGCAAAGTATAGTTTGCTTTTCGTTGTGCTTTGTAATTCTCTCCTTTTCAACAATCGCTCTTACAGGTGCAAGGAGATTTTCGCCCTGTCTGCAAACGCCACCGCCAATGCAGATGATGTCAGGTTGGAAGATGTTGATTACATTTACAATACCTGTTGCAAGGTATCCTATGTATTCGTCAACAACAGCCTTACCTGTTGAGTCACCGGCAAACATTGCGTCAAAAGGAGTTTTACCTGTAACATTGTTAAGGTCGCCCTCAACAGCATTCAGCATATATGAAAATTCTGCCTTTTCGTTCTTAATAGCTTCCTTTGTCATATTGATAAGTGCAGTTGCTGATGCGTATGCCTCCCAGCATCCCTTTCTGCCACAGCCACATTCCTTGCCGTCCTTAACGATAACCATATGACCAAGCTCGGCACCGGCAAAGTTGCTGCCGCTGTACAGCTTTCCGTCAATGATAATTCCACCGCCAACACCTGTGCCAAGTGTGATTGCAACTGCATTTTTACAGCCCTTTGCAGAACCGGCAAGATATTCGCCCCAAGCGGCTGCATTTGCGTCATTTTCAATGCTAACAGGCTTGTTAAGACGTTCCTCCATCATTTTGCTTACTTCCCAGTTGTGGAACAAAAGGTTAGGGGAAATTTCAACAACTCGTGTTTCAGGGTTGACAGCACCGGGAACACCAATGCCAATGTGGGAAATATCGTCCATTTTCAGCTTTGCCTTTTTAACTGCCTCCTTAACAATGGCAGCCATAGAATCGCAAACCTCGCTTTCAGGACGAGGAATAGCAGTTTTGCATTCTGCTCTTGCAATAATATTGTAATCCTTGTCAACAACACCGGCAACAATGTTTGTACCGCCTAAATCAATACCAACTTTATATTTACTCATGGGGAAACCTCCTCTTATTTATGTAAAAATTATAACACGATACACCTTTATTTTCAATAAAAAGGCGTAATTTATAGTGAAAAAGATAATTAATTTTTAAAAATGACAAGTGAGTATAGAAGAGTAAACAGGAGATAACAAGAGATTTAAAGAGATTGCGGTGTGATAAATTAAAATATTTCAAAAAAGTGTTGACTTCCTGTGACAAAGGTGATAAAATCAACCTTGCGATTAAAGGAATAAGAAAAAGGAGGACAATTTTATGTCAACTTATATGGCTAAAAAGGGCGAAGTTGAACGCAAGTGGTATGTAATTGATGCTAAGGGCAAAACTCTTGGTAAGGTTGCTGCCGAGGCTGCTACTCTTTTAAGAGGTAAGCACAAGGTAACATTCACACCACATGTGGACTGCGGCGACCATGTAATTATTGTAAATTGTAAGGATGTTGTTTTAACAGGTAACAAACTTACACAGAAGAAGTGGTACAGACACACAGGTTATATCGGACACCTTAAGGAAACACGCTATGACACACTCATGGCTACTCGTCCTGAAAAGGCTGTTGAGCTTGCTGTTAAGGGTATGCTCCCTAACAACACACTTGGCAGAAACCAGATTTTAAGATTAAGACTTTTTGCCGGAGCAGAGCACAATCATATAGCTCAGGCTCCTGAAGCATATGAAATTTAAGGAAGGAGGCTACTATAATGTACGATAAGACACCATTTTTCTATGGAACAGGCAGAAGAAAATCTTCAGTAGCCCGTGTAAGACTATATCAGGGTACCGGAAAGATTACAATTAATGACAGAGATATTGACGAGTATTTCGGTCTTGATACACTCAAGCTAATCGTTCGTCAGCCTCTTGAGCTTACAGAAACAGGAGAAAAGTTTGACATCGTTTGCCGTGTAACAGGCGGCGGCGTAACAGGTCAGGCAGGTGCTATCCGTCACGGTATTTCCCGTGCACTTCTCCAGTACGACAGCGAAAACCTCAGACCGGCTCTTAAGAAAGCAGGCTTCTTAACTCGTGACCCTCGTATGAAGGAAAGAAAGAAGTACGGCTTAAAGGCAGCCCGTCGTGCACCACAGTTCTCAAAGAGATAATTTCAATTATTTCCACACAAATTCACCCCAAAGGTCAGTCCTTTGGGGTTTTGTTTTTACACCGATTATATTTTTATACCACTTATATTGCGTAATGTACCGATTATCAAAAATATATTGCAATTATTCCTTGAAATTCCTACAATGGTATCAACAAGGAGGTGGCTCAATGCAAATTGAGATTAAAATCGACAGCGAATTTACCGAACCTAAAATAATCGTAATGACTGCTTCGATGACAGATGATATTAATAATCTTGTGAAAAATATTTCTAAGGGCTCTACCCAAATAATCTCCGGAATGAAGGATAATAAAATAGAGGTTTTAGCCCGGGAGGATTTCATAAGAATTTATGCAAATGCCGGAAAGGTTTTTGCAGTGACGGACAAGGGTGAATATACTGTCCGAATGAGATTGTATGAGTTAGAACAAAGGTTGGATTCTTATCAATTTGTCCGCATATCAAATTCAGAGATTGTTAATCTGAAAAAGGTTGTCAACTTTGATTTAAGCTTTACAGGAACAATTTGTGTAAAATTGTCGGACGGTACAGTAACATATGTGTCCAGACGGTATGTTCCAAAGATTAAAAAGGTATTGGGTATATGAGGTGATAATAATGAAAAAGAAAATATTTTTAAGAGGTATTACAGGCTTACCTGTGGGAATTACCATAGGCTATATAATAACCATATTCATTTCACTTGCAATGGATAATGGCGGTTATTACCCCTGTGTGCCTGAACTGATTTCTGTAACCGGCAGTGAAATCAAAGCCGTAATTTTGCAAACTCTCCTTTGCGGTCTGTTAGGTGTAGGCTTTGGGGCAAGCTCAGTGATATGGGAAATGGAGAATTGGAGCGTTGTAAAACAGACGGGAATATATTTTATAATTATTTCTGCAATAATGATGCCTGTTGCCTATTTTGCATATTGGATGGAGCATAGTTTTTTAGGTTTTGTTATGTACTTCGGAATTTTTGCCGTAATTTTTGTTTTTATCTGGATTGTACAGTTTATTATGGGAAAAAATAACATAAAGAAAATGAACGAAAAACTGAATAAGGCAAAGGGCAAAGAAAATAATTAAGAAAACTGAATATTTATATCACAAATGAAACCCCGATATATTGCCTCTTTCCATAGCACCAAACAGCTTTTGCTTTATGTCGGGGTATTTCTTTTGTAAAGAAGTAATATATTCCTTTATGTTTTGTCTTTCGGTCACTCCGTCGGCAGGGCAGGTGCTTTTTACAATGGGAAGTCCTTCCCTTATGTGGGCGTTTGTAACTTCCTTTTCCCACAGGTAGAGCAAAGGTCTTATTAAAGTAATGTCCTTTCTTGAAAGATATGTGACAGGACTGAAACAACTCACCTTCCCGCCGTCAAAGAGGTTAAGCAAAAATGTTTCAATAGCATCGTCGCCGTGGTGACCAAGGGCAACCTTGTTGCAACCGTTTTCTTTGGCGGTGTTGTGGATTATCCCTCTCCTCATTCTCGCACATAGGGAGCAGGGGTTGTTTTCTTTCCTTTCTTCAAAAATCACCTTGTACAAAGAGGTTTCTTTTATGATGTATTCCACATTTAGGCTTTGGCACAGCTTTTCGATTTCTCCGTAATTTCCCTGTTGATTTAAAAAATAGGGGTCAACAGTAATCGCCTTCACTTCAAACTTTTTAGGATAAAAGTCCCTAAGCCTTGCCAAAGCGGAAAGCAGTACCATACTGTCCTTGCCACCGGAAACACCAACTGCTATAGTGTCATTTTCTTCTATCATATTGTATTTGTCGGTGCAGGCACGCACCTTTCCAAGTATCTTGTCCATAAGATTATTATATACTATTGAAAATAAAAAAGAAATAGGGTATAATGAAAACACTTTGAAAAAAATAGGTGATAAAATGAAAAAAATATTGGCTATGATTGCCTCAATAATTATGGTAGCAGTTTTTGTAACAGGTTGCGGAGTAGCACCTCAAACAACCCAAAAGAAAGTTAAGCTTTCTTCAAGTCTAAGCGCACTTGAAAAAGGTATGAAGAACAAGGGCTTTATCCCCGACAAGGATGTTGTAAAAACTGAGATGTCCCCTGTTAAGCAGGAGGGTACAGACGGCAAAACCCAGGAATACGGCGGTTATTTAATTATAGGCGCTGTGGAGGGCGTTCGTTATTCCTTTAAGTATAACGAAAGTGATGTCAACCTTGAAATGTACCGTTTTAACCCAAAAAAGCTTGACGAAACAGGCAAAAAGACTATCAGCGATGTTAAAAGCACAGGTGAAATGAGCGTTGGCGAAGGCGAAAGCAAAATCAAGGCTTACCTCAGCGCTGACGAAAAGTTTCTTCTTATCTATCAGGACTCAAGCACAGAGAAGAAAAACCAAAACGTGATGAAAGACGCTATCAAGTATTTTGAAGGCTACAAGGAAAAATAATAGGCAAAAAGATACCCTGCACAGACGGTAAACGCTTGTGCAGGGTTTTTTTGTGCTGGTTGGTATTGTAAAGTGTACCCAACAGAAAAGTCCTCCGAAATGGAGGACTTTAAGTAAAAGCGTAATTGCAGATTTCTAATATTATCCCTGTGGTGGAACTTGATTGTATGGATTATATTGATTATTTTGATTGTATGAGTTGTGTGGATTGTACTGATTTGGTGTAGGTGCCGGTGGTACACTCTTTGCCATACGGCAGTAGCCAAGGGCAATTTTTGATTCCAATATATATGGTATAGCAGAAAGGATTGTTGCAATACCGCTTAGTATTATTGGGAGAACAAGTCGTCTAACTAAAGAATTAATAATAAGTGCTTCACCGAAATCTAAACCGATTCCGTCAATTATGCTTGGAATAATACATCCCATTATGATAAGGGACAATCCGGAAATAACTGCAAATACAGAAATAATTGCAAGTAAAACACCGTATACCTTGCCGGAAACAATCATATTTGGTGAGGTCATACTTTTCCTTGTAGCACCAAAGAACTTCATTCCCGAGATGGATAAGATTAATGTGAATGTACCAACAAGAATGAAAACAACAGACAAAACAATAAATACAACTGACATCACAACAGCATTATCATAATCTGTGCCTGTCATAGTGCTTGAACCTGCCGTAAGAATAAAGCCCAGAACACCAAAGATGATGGCAGACAAAATAATAAATGCTGCTGACACAATGCTGATTATGTATATTACAAAGAAAAACATAAGTCCGCCGGAAGGTGTTTTGTTGGGGTCAGGACTTTTGGATCTAAAGTAAATGAATAACCATACAGATGGAACAACTAAAGAGAAAATAAACTGGAGTACAGTCATTGTAATTCCATAGGAAGGGATAAAGTTCTTCATAATTCGGAAGACCTCAGCGTCTTCGCTTCCCAAATTACCTGTTGCATTCAGGATAGAGTAAATATCCTTAATAAAATCTGTTGAACTGTTTACAGCAAGAATGGATGAAACAAAAGATGTAATTACAGGTATAAGCAAAACTATACCCAAAATTAAAACAATCTTTTGGCTGAAATAATTTTTAATGTGTTGTACATTAATTTGATTTTTCATAAAAACCTCCTTTGAAATTTACCCGTTACGGTAAGATAAATTCATTTTACATTATAATAGGGAAAAAAGCAATATTTTATAAATTTACAGACTTCTATATATAGTAGTTAAGAGGTCAGAATGTCCTATTTAATGTGGTGTAAATAAAAATAAAAAATTTTTTAAAAAAAGTTGAAAAAAGGTATTGACATTTAGGTGAAAGGGTCGTATAATAAAACACGTTCCGCTTGAGAAAGCGACAGAAAATCGAGT
>JBJEOZ010000091.1:0-1700 GCA_051880975.1 Ruminococcus sp. | reverse complement strand
CAAAATATGTTCCTGCAAATGTCAGAGAGTTCATTGATATGAAAGGTTCACAGGTGAAACCACCAAAGCCTAAAAAACCAAAGATTGAAAGTGAGGAAAAGACTTGAGGTCGCAAAACTTTGGCATAGAAATAGAGATGACCGGCATCACTCGCAGTACTGCTGCGAAAGTGATTGCCGGTTATTTTCATACAGATGCAACTCATGTCGGCGGCTGCTACGATGCGTATTCTGTTCGAGATTATGACGGCAGGATGTGGAAGATTATGCGTGACGCAAGCGTCCGTTGTGAAAACCGTTCAGGACAGAATGCAAGCTCTCTGTACTCGGTGGAGTTTGTCACTCCGATTTGCAACTATGACGATATAGAAACCATTCAGGAGTTAGTCAGAAAGCTTCGTGGCGCAGGAGCGAGAGTCAACTCAAGTTGTGGTTTGCATTGTCATATTAATGCGGCTCCGCATACCCCTAAAACACTTCGCAACATCGTAAATATTATGGCGGCGAAAGAGGACTTGCTCTACAAGGCATTGAAAGTGAATGTGTCAAGAGAACATTACTGTCAGAAGATGGACACACGCTTTCTTGATGAAATCAATAATCGTCCGCCGATGTCAATGGAGCAGATAAAGTCAATGTGGTATGACGGCGAGGATTACAGCTACCGACACTATGATGACTCACGCTATCACGCTTTGAATCTTCACAGCGTGTTCTACAAAGGCACTATTGAATTCCGTCTTTTTAATTCAACCCTTCACGCAGGCGAGGTCAAAAGTGCAATTCAACTTTGCCTTGCAATCAGTCATCAGGCGTTGATTCAGAAGTCTGCAAGACACGCTAAAACTGTATCGGATAACGAAAAATATACTTTTCGTACTTGGTTGCTTCGACTTGGGTTAATCGGTGACGAGTTCAAGACAGCTCGGCATCATCTGCTGAAAAATCTTGATGGCAACATTGCGTGGAAGGATCCTGCGCAGGCTGAAAAGCAAAAGGAAAGGCTTGCACAACAGCGAGCCTCACAGTTGAACGATACAGTTCAAAATACAAATGAAAATATAAATATCAACGAACCCGAATCTGAAACTGCAACTGAGCGGAATGAGGATTCGGGTTTTGTTATGAGTATGTAAGGAGAGAAATCTATTATGAATAAAAAATTATACATTGCCTATGGCAGCAACCTCAATCTTGAACAGATGAAATATCGTTGCCCCACAGCAAAGCTTGTAGGCATTGGCGTAGTCGAAAATTACGAATTGCAGTTCAAGGGTATGCCTCACTGTTCCTATGCGACAATCGCACCTTGCATCGGAAAGTCTGTTCCTGTTGCACTGTGGGAGCTTCAGCCGAGAGATGAAAAACTGCTTGACCGCTACGAGGGTTATCCCTCTCACTACTTCAAGCAGGACTTGCCTGTTCGGATGAATAACGGCTCTGAACTGACTGCAATGGTTTACATTATGAACCTTAAGCAGGATTTTGGATTGCCCAGTGCAAGTTACTACGATACAGTGTCACAGGGTTACAAGGACTGCGGATTTGATTTAAAAGTTTTAAACGAAGCCGTAACTGACAGTGCAGAAAAGTTCTACGAAAACCTTGAACAGAACAATCTGTTTGATTCACCTGATGATGACGGAGAAGATTTTACAAATGAGATTGGCGGTATGAACTTATGAACGAGAGAAAGAAATT
>JBJEOZ010000090.1:0-7925 GCA_051880975.1 Ruminococcus sp. | reverse complement strand
TCCAATATTAATCCATAGTTCTTTGACTCCATAGAAGTAATTGCCAATTTGAATATTCCGGAAAGTGTAATGAAAGTCAAAAACATTGCAACAGCAGAAGCGAACTTAATTACTTTGCTCCTCTGCTTTTTTATGTATAACTCTTCACTTTCTTTATAGTGCTCTAAATCATACAACAATTCCAAACACGATTGATATCTCTCATCCGGATTCTCCATTGTGCATTTTGTTATGATTTTTTCTAATCCGGTAGACAACGAAGCATCTATATCTGTAATCTTCTTGATTTCTATGGTGTCATCAGGATACAGGCCTGTAACCAAAGTATACATCGTTAATCCCAATGAATAAATGTCCGTTCTGGGATTACTCTGTCCTATCTGCTTTTTTTGTTCCGGCGCCGCAAAAGCTTCAGTTAAATAGGCAACTGTATCTTTTGTTTTACCTTTTTTATATGTTCGCCCAATACCAAAGTCAATCAGTGTGATATGGCCTGCCTCGTTACCATCAGCAGAATTTGGTGTATACATTATATTGCCCGGCTTTATATCTCTGTGAATAATGTCCTTTGAATGAAGATAGTAGAGAACATTACACATCTGTTTCATCCACTCTACAACTATTTCCTGCGGAAATTTTTTCTCTGTTTCCAGAAGTTGTTCCAATGAAACACCTTGCACAAACTCTTGAACAACAAACACATGAAAATCATCTTCAATAATATCAATAATTCTTGGGATGTGGTTGTTATTTAAGCCTTTCAGTAGATTTACTTCATTCATTGAAGTTTCTGCAATTATTTCATTATCAGTATTTTTTTGAATTTCTTTTATTGCATACAGAATGTTTAGTTTTAGGTCAATAGCTCTGTATACAGTTGACATTCCACCTGAACCGATTGGTTGTTCTATTCTGTATCTGTTATTTATTATTGCACCGACTGTTGCCATATGTTACCTCGCTAGGCTATTTTTATTACTGCTACAGTTATATTATCTTCTTCTTTTCGCATCTCTGCTCTTTCTATAAGTCTGTTAATGTTTACACTTATTTCATTGTTGGAATTAATGATTTCAGGTTTAAATGTCTCCATCATTTCGTTCTGAGCTATTTCATGTCTAAATCCATCTGAACATAATATATAAACATCATTTTTATTGAAATAACCAGTTTCAAATTGCGGAACAACCCTACTGGATGCGCCGACACACTGCATTAAGACATTTCTTTCCGGATGGGATTCCGTCTCATCAGGTGAAATCTTTCCTTCTTTAACATACTTAGCGACAAGCGTATGATCTTCAGTAAGCTGTGATATATTTTCATCACGAATCATATATATTCTTGAATCTCCAACATGGCAGATATAGTAGTTTCCCTTGTATAACAATAAAACAGTTACTGTCGTTCCCAGATCAATTCTGTTGACTCTGCCATAGTCTAATATTTTTTTGTTTATATTCTGGATTTGATAATTCCATTGAGCTTTCAAATCATCAAATGAAAGGTCATCAACCAAGTATTTAAAGTCGTCTTGAAACCATTTTAAAAAGACATTCGTCACGGTTGCACTTGCAAGTTCTCCTTTTTCAAATCCGCCCATACCGTCACACAACACAATTAAAGTTGCTTCGCCACTTTGAGTTTCTAAAACTTTTAGAGCAACAGAGTCTTGATTAACTTCCTTCACTATTCCTTTTTCGGATTGTACTGCATAAATATTACTCATTTACCATTCTACCTCTGAAAAATAAAATTTCGTCTGCAAGTTCAACTTTATCACCATCGCATAACTTGTATTTTTTTAAATACGTCAGTTGTTTTTCATTTATGTATGTACCGTTTGTGGTTCCCAAATCCGAAATGAAAACCTGATCATCTACTACTGTCAATTCAGCATGGTGTCCACTAATGGTTTCGTTGTCGTTAATTACTATATTGCAATCATCATCATAACCGATAGTAATACTGCTTTTATCAATGACAAACTCCTCGTTTGTGCGCACTTTCATTAATGAACCAATTGGTTCATCAGGCGTTCTTTTCATTAGCTTTGTTTGTCTTTTTTTCTTATCAGTATTAATCGGAGGATTAGATGATGTTGATGTTTTACCCTTTATCGGAGTAAGGTTTTCCCCACACTCTTTGCAAAATTTAGTACCCTTTGGATATTCTATTTTGCAATTATTACAAAAACACCTTTCGTCATTTCCCGAAATCTCTGTAATCGGCGGCTTTTCAGCAAGAGGGTCATAAACCATTCTGCCTGAGTAATAACCTTTTTTCTTTGCCTTTTTTTCGATGCCATCATCATTTAAAGAATACTGTGCTATTCTTTTTTCAAAATCCACAAGAGAGAAGAATTTAAGATTTTCTGTATATTTTCTGAAATCAATAATATAATCGCTGTTTTGCGTTTTCGATGTTACCGTTTTACTGGCAATAGAAGAAAGAAATGATTCTATGTTAGTTTCATTTTCAAAATGTTCAACAGGATAGTAAACAAATAACAATTCTCTTGAAACAGCATCAACAAATACTAAAGAGGTATCAAATATTATTTTTTTTACGGAGTACGAATTATCCTCACAAAAGCGCATAACCTTTGCAATGTTTTTCAAGACACTTACAAATGTTTCTTGTGTTTGAGGATTTGATAAATATGCTTTTAAATTGTTTTTATTTGATACATTGTATTTTAAAGTTTTGATATTCTTTTTTTCTTCACTTACAAGTCTTAAAAAACCATTGCCTTCCGAATTAGAAAGAAACTGTATTTCTGCTGTGTTAGCGCGCTCCTTTGAAGACAGTTTACATTGCAGGAATTCCTCATCTTTTTTCTTTTTTAATTTGAACTTTTGCAACTATAATCACTTCTTCCAGTCTTTTACATTTCTTGCCATTCGTTTGACGCTGTCATCAGCATTTACATACACATCAACACACTGATTAATGGTTGTGTATAAGTCATGAATATTTCTTTCAATAATCGACAAATCACTATATATAGAGTTTAGGTTAGCTCGGTTGTTATACCTTGCAGCTACATCGGGCTGCACATTGTTTCGCACCGAGTTAACTCCGTTCTTTGCCACGGTTATTTTAGATTTATAAGAAGGAACTTTAGAATTTATATATCTTACACTTGTTGCCTTAATCCATATTTTTTTTGCCATAATTAATTACCTATAATCTTTTTATAAGCTTCTGCAAGCTTTTGTGATGTCATCCCAGGTTCTTTCGCAATTGTTTGCAGACAAACTCTTTTTGCAATGTTTTTAATTTTGTTTATCTTTTTATTAAGTTCATCCATTGCTTTCTTCTCTGCTTCAGCCGCTTTTCTTGCCTGTTCTGCCGCTGCTCTTTGAGCTGCAGCCTCTTGTTCCACGCGTCTTCTTGCTTCGGCTTGCTCAGCTGCACGCCTTCTGGCAGCTTCTTCTGCTCGACGACGCGCTTCTTCTGCAGCAATTTCTTCCTGCCTTATTTGATTTGCTGCATTTGTAATTCCATTGGCAGCATTGTTCAATTTTGTTGTGCAGTTTTGTATTTTATTATTTATTCTATCTATTGCAATATTTATTTTTGAAACTTCCTCGCCCTTCCAGTTAGAATTAAGGTTTCCCTTCAATGCGGTTAAGCTTGACTTAACCGCATTGAGTTCATATATATATTGCCTTAATTGACTGGCTTGTGAAGAAGCAAGACTTAAATTCACTCCCATGTTTCACCTCAATAATCTATACCCGGACTACTCTAATATTCGAGTCAGATGGAACAAAAGACACTTCTTTGTTAGCGTTTACAATAATTGCACAAGAAATATAGCGCATACCAAGATTTGAGGTTTTCTTTCCTCCTGTTGATAAAATCCTAACCTCACAAGCGCCTTCTCCTTTTGCTGATACTTCGACCATATGGTTGTCTTTATAGTATTCTGCTGTACAAACGCTTTCGTCGGTAGAAAAAACACGAAGTTTATCTGCGTTTTTGTCTTTTGTTTTTTCTGTACCCGGAACTTGTGTTACATAGAATGTTCCGCACGCTCCGTCTTCCACTACAAGGTTATAGTTGCTAATGTCTATCTTGTCACCGGCTTTAATGGTTTTTCCTTCTTCTTCCGTTTTATCACCATCGGGCTCTCGAGTACACTTTTTGACCTCATTGCCATCTTCCCAATGTTTTTCAAATATCGGGAATGTTTTTTCTCCATATAAGCCATCAAAATTCTTGTCCATTAATTTTACAATTTTTCCGATGATACATTTTCCCGAAGCAATCTGGCCATATATCTTAAAGTCTAGTTTTATATTTAGACAGTAACCAAATTTCGTTTCCTTGTATGTATCGGTAATAGCTTGTAATTCCTCTCCCGAAAGATTTGTGTTTGTTTTGTCAGTGTATTTGTTCTCTTTTGTCAGAATAAATAAATTACCCACTCCTTGAATGTTGAAACCTGCACCGGCTTTCATATCACAAATAGGCATCATTGAAAAGCCTGTAATGTGAATATCACCGCGCAATTCAACACCGGCATAAAAATTCACTTCTGCCCTTGCACTGAGTTTTTCACTTGAATAATATACACTGCTTATACCATCCTCAGTAATAGTATAAGTGGTATTTGAATCTTTTTTTAATGACACGGTAATTTTTCCATCAAAATGGATTTGCAAATAAAGCCCTAATTCAGCAGCCAATGGACCAAATGCATATCTAACCTTACCAATTTTAATATCTTTTGCACCATTTCCGGTAGTCCATCTGGAACGACTCAGGTTTGATGGAAATTTTCCATTTCCGTTATTATAAGGAGCAAGTCTTGTCTGAGGAAAAGAAGCTTCCACTTCAACATTTGTTTTGTAACTAATACCTACTGTTGTTTTTGAGTCTTTATTTCCCAAAAATGCGTCCAAAAATACATTATCAAATCCTGTTGTTGTAAGTTTTATGTCAGAAATTTCTACAGAAACAGAAAAATTAGCTTGTAGTGTCGGATCGGTCCTGTCACTTCTTCCATTATCCAAATCAACATTTTTTTTGACTTTATTTGTGTATTTAAACTTTACTCCGCTCGATGTTATTGACAATCCGGAAACTCCGCTGGTATCATTATTTTCAGTAAGTTTTCCGTTAGTTGCTTTGTTCGTTGATTTTTGACCGGATTTTACACCTTTTATTGCATCATCAACTGTAGGAAGCACACCTGTAATACTATAATTTGAACCAATCTTTAGCGGTTCCAAAGTGATTTTTATATAACAACACTCAATGGTTCTCTGTTTCCTACCCATATCAGCTGTCAACTCAAAAGGCTGTACCTTAATAATATTGCCAACCCTGTATGCCTCTTTATTTTTGATGTAAACCAATTCAGGTATTCTTACCGTGACCACATCCTGACTTGTCGAATTTGCAACCTCTGTTACCTCCGGTTTGGAAGTTTTCAGTCCCATCATTGTTACTGAAAGCTCGTCATTATTGCTTATTAGACCTTCTGTAGAATTGTCTTCAAAATCTTCGGTATAATCGGTATAATCAGAAATAGAGCCTTCTACAACCTCAACCTCAGCACCGGTATCATATACATTGTCATTATACTCAATTTCAAAATTGCTTTCTTCCTCTGAAAACTCATAGGTAGTTAATCTTTTAATTGTAGTATTTATAGCCTTTTCGCAATCATCAATGTTAACTAATTGTTCAGGACCAAACTTCTTTTCTGATTTTGCCTCAACAATACCATAATCAACCGCTTCAGCCGCTGCTTTGGGGTCTGTTATTTTGTCCTCATCTGAAAATGTTCTCTCACTTTCCGTCCTAAATGCTTCCGGCAAGTAATTCACACAAGTGTACGAAACAACATCTTTTGTGACTCTTTTTTCCAGGTCTTTGCATGCCGTATCAGAGTCGATTATATTATTATCAACAATCGACATTACTGCGTAATAGTACTCTGAGTCTTCACTAATACTTAATTGGTTTTCATTTCCGGAATAATTAAGGTCAGTTTCGCCCGCAAATAGTGCAAACCATTCACCCTTTGTAAGATACTGTGATGCATCTGCTTCTAGCGTCCCGGCCGCACATCCACTAAAAGAGGTGACAAACAGAACCATTGCCAATATAATGGAAACTACCTTTAGTAATGTCTTTTTCATGGTGAACCTCCAAAAATTCAAAATAATCTGATAATCTATATATAATGCGTAAATGCAATAGTTTTCATATTAATCCCCCAGCCATCTTTCGATGGCTGGGTTTGATTGTTACTTCCAATCACTTACTGTTCTGGTGTCAGCTACTACTGCGCTTTCAGTAACATCGTATTTTTCCATTGTTCTGTCAAGGAATTCAATATAATCTCTAACTGTATTGTAAAACTTATCAAATCTAGGATACAATTCAGTAAACTTTCTTTGAATTTCATCTCCACCTTCTGATTTCCAAATCTCAGTTCCGTGCAAATAATCCATTGACTGTTTAACAGCTCCAAGCTGCGTCCTTATTGTTTCGTTATCCTGATCAACCTTTCCTCTAAACGCTTGCATTTCAGGTATCGATATTTTTACACCTTGTACTGATGCCATTTATTTCACCTCCAATTAACCGATTTTTGTAGCAAGATTTGAAGCTCTAGTGGTTACATCGTTCTGAGCATTATTATATGCTTCTGATGACCTGTGCAGGAACTGCGAATAAGCCTCGAGGATCTCTTCCATCGCTACGAAATCTTTTTTAAACTCATCAACCTTAGTTTTGAATTGCTCTGCATCTCTTCCACCCCAAGAAGTTGTGGTAAGAGCTGTTGCCTGCGAGCAAATATCAGAATACGCGCCATTGAATTCACCCTTATAATTTCTGATTTTGCCTGATTCTGATTCGAGTTCAGCAGGCTGAACCCTGATTGTTCTTTCTGAAGCCATTTCTTTTCTCCTTTGCTTTAAATTATATTAACATCAGTTGTGAACCGTTTCTCATTTTCAGTTCACCTACCGATAAATTAATATTAAAAATTATTCCCGACTCTTTATCACAAATAACAGCATCGCTCTTTTTGAATATATCCTCATCAAATTCCTGCGATAAGAGTTCATATAAAATATCTCTTACTTCATACATCTTTAGGTTGTTAGATATTTTCAAATCGTATGTTTTAGAAATAGAGGGAATATAAATTTGTACGAATATTTCATCTGTCATATTGTATCCTCTCCTTCATATAACAATTTTGAAAAAGATGCCTTACCGTGTTCAATGAAAAATCCAAATTTGTTGTCGATATCACGGTTCATATCTTTATTTCTTTTTGAAATATTGAAAATGAACTGGTCTCCTACACCGTCACCGACCCATAGACCATCGCCATTAACTTGCTGTTTGTACCAATCTTCAAAAGAATATTTTGAGACACCCATCGGCGAATCACAAATTAACATATGTACTCTATATGCTGGGTTAATTCTTTTGAATAATTCGTTAACCTTAAGTGAAAACTCATTTGAAAATGAATAAATCAAATCAGCAAGTCCGATAACAACACAATAAATATCAGTTAAATCGTAATTTGAAGGATATTTTCCATCAAAATCTTTCAAGTCGTTGTGTCGATTTACAACAGTGCGATATATTTTTTCAAACTCATGCTCAAAATTAGAACTTACGAGTGAAATATTAGGTTGCTCATCAACATAACCCGTGGTATCAAAAACATAAACATTAGCATTATTAATTTGTGTTGCAAGCAATGAACTTTGTAATGCGAACGGCACCAATTCTTCCTTGTCCAGTCCGGAAGCTAAAAGTATCGAATTCTTACGGAAGTTAAATTCTTTAACTTTCATTGTGTTGTAATCTATTCCCACAACAAATCTCTTGAAGCTCAGTTCGCATCCGGAGTTAACAACATAATCTGCATTAACCACTTC
>JBJEOZ010000089.1:0-7944 GCA_051880975.1 Ruminococcus sp. | reverse complement strand
CTGTTTGCCACAAGTTTAGGAATCGGATACAGTGGACTTACAAAAATAATTTCAAGTGACTACTCAGGTCTTGCAACCCCCGGACTGCTTGCACTTATTGCCGCAATAGTTTCCATAGTTGTCAAGGAGCTTATGTACCACTACACTATGCATGCTGCAAAGAAGATTAATTCATCATCTTTAAAGGCAGACGCATGGCATCACAGAAGCGACGCACTTTCCTCAGTAGCCAGTCTTATCGGTATTGGCGGAGCTATGATGGGTGTAAAAATCCTCGACCCTATTGTAAGTATTATCATTTGTTTTGTTATTGTAAAGGCTGCCTTTGATATACTCAAGGAGTCCATTGACAAGCTTGTTGACAAGTCCTGTGACGAGGAAACAATTAAGAAGATGGAAGAAACCGTTATGAAAATTGACGGTGTGCTTGACCTTGACGATATTAAGACAAGGCTTTTCAGCAACAAAATTTTTGTTGATATTGAAATATGTGCCGACGGTGATTTAACACTTTGGGACGCACACGAAATTGCGGAAAATGTCCACGACAAAATTGAAGAGGATTTTAAGGATGTTAAGCACTGTATGGTTCATGTAAACCCAAAAATGAAAAATAGCTAAAAACTAAATAACTGAATTTTCATTCTTTGCACTGTCTGAAAAGGCAGTGCTTTTTGTTTTGGATTTTAAAAAAAATACACCGCCACAATGGGCGGTGTTACTCATCAGCTATAATACTTTGCTATAATTTTGCCTTTGAAAAAATTGCAAATCTTGGTGAGGATATAGAAAACAAATAGTGAAACAGCAAGGAATATCAGCATTAATACAAAGGAATATAAATCCAAAATAACAGTATTGATAAATTTGTTTGCAAATACAAATCCTATTATTAGGGCAACAAAAATAAAGGATACAAGTGTAAATCGCAGTTTGTTAAATGGCAGAGAAATTTTCACCACTAACGCAAACAGAGTAAAGGCTGTAATCATTACTGATATTGTTTCGATAACGCTGTTTGAAAGTCCCAGCCAACTGCCAAAGAGCATCATAATTATTACATTTATGGCTATTGTAATTCCAGCCGGCAATGCACCTGTTATGATGTTAAGGAAAAAGTTTCCCTTGATACGGTTGTTGTTGTACTCCATTGCAAGGATAAAGGAAGGTATACCTATTGTTAAACCTCCGATAAAGGAAAGCTGAATCGACTGGAACGGATATGCAACACCGCAACAAATTACTATTACGGAAAGCAGAATTGAGAAAATATTTTTAACTAAAAATAAAGATGCACTTCTTTGAATGTTTTGAATTGTTCTTCTTCCCTCTGCCACAATATGAGGCATTGATGCAAAGTCGTTGTCTGCAAGTACAATTTGGGAAACACACTTTGCAGCTTCACTTCCCGATGCCATAGCAACGGAGCAATCTGCTCTTTTTAAGGCAAGTACATCGTTTACACCGTCACCTGTCATAGCAACTGAATGACCTTTCTTTTGAAGTGCCATTACTATCTTTTCCTTTTGCTGTGGCGTTACTCTGCCAAAGATAGTATATTTTTCGGCGGCATCTTCAATTTCTTCATCTGTTGTTAATGTACTGCAATCGACTGCGTTGTTGTATGTTTCTATGTCAAAGCTTTTCGCTATTGTAACAATGGTGTTTACAGAGTCACCTGAAATAATTTTAATGTTTACATCCTGCTTTTTAAAATATTCCAAGGTTTCCTTTGCAGTACTTCTCAGCTTGTCCTTTAACAGAACATTACAAACAGGAGTTCTTGTGTTGCCCTCTATCAAAATAAATGTCAGTACTCTGTAATCGCTTTCGTACTCTTTCACCTGTGCAAGAATCTCGGATTCATTTTCGTTTAGTATAAACTCCCCTGCTCCGCACAAAATTTTTGTGTCGCCAAAGGTTACGGAAGAACACTTTTTCTCTGATGAAAAAGGCTCTACACTTTCTGCCTTTTTAAAGTTTCTTCCTGAAACATATTCCCTGACAGCATTCATAGTGCTGTTGTAGTCGGTGCTGTTGTTAGCAAAGTCGGAAAGAACATCCAATGTTTTTTCCATACTTACACCGTCAAAGGGCAACACATTCTGGACTATCATTTCGTCACAGGTAAGTGTACCTGTTTTGTCAAGACAAAGAACATCAACTCTTGCAAGGGTTTCTATGCAGTACAAATCCTGAACAAGGACTTTCTTTTGAGAAAGACGAATTACAGACACAGCAAGGACTGTACTTGTAAGGAGAACAAGACCCTCGGGAATCATACCTATTAAGGCGGCTACTGTCTTTACAACTGTATCTGTAATAGGCTCTTTTAAGACAAGGTAATGGTTGAGGAACAGAACAATTCCCAAAGGAATTAAGATAAATGTTACAACCTTAATGATTTTTCTGATTGTTATAAAAATTTCCGAATTGATTTTTTTGTAATACTTTGCAGAATTGTTTATCTTGGATGCGTAGTTATCATCACCAACAGCCGTAACCCTTGCATAACAGCCACCTGAATTTACAAAACTGCCTGACATTAGCTTGTCGCCTTGCTTTTTCGAGATAAGCTCGCTTTCACCTGTTAATAGGCTCTCGTTTGCGTAACATTCACCGCTGACAACTGTACAGTCGGCAGGAACCTGACTTCCTCTTTCCAGTACAAGAATATCGTCAAGTACAATTTCTTCATTATTAATACTTGCTTTTAAACCATCTCTAAGTACACAGGATGTATTACCTGAAATAATGGATAGCTTGTCAACGGCTCTTTTGCTCCGTATCTCCTGTACTATTCCTATTATAGTATTAAAAAATACAACACCGATAAACAGCATATTCTTGTAGGAGCCTACAAGGAATACAGCCAAAGCTAAGGATATATTCAGCAAATTAAAAAGCGTAAATATATTTTTAAAGAGAATTGAACCCAAGGTTTTCTTAGGCTTTGAATTGTCAATATTTACCTTTCCCTCATCAATACGCTGTTTTACCTCTTGAGTTGAAAGTCCTGTCAGATTTTTTTCCAAATTCATATCGCACCAAATTTTAATCCGTAATAAAAATAATGGTATTTTACAGTTACTTATCACAAAAAATAATGAAAAGATACCAAATAAAAATTTATATAACCTACTTACCAGGCAATTATACCACAGAAATATAAAAAATAAAAGTATGACATATAAAGTAGGTGAATTTATGAAAAAAATATTGTCATTACTAATTATTATTGTTGGTGGTTTCGGTTTTTATAATACAATAGTAAATCAATCAAATGCAGTAACCACCAGCGAGGATATTAAAAACAAAACTGTTCAAATCGGTGGTCAGCCATTTGGAATTAAGTTTTACTCACAAGGGGCTATGATTACAAAAGTCAGAGAAAATTCTCCGGCAGATGCAGGAGGACTTCGTAAAAATGATATAATCATTGAAATAGACGGTGGAAAAATCAAAACTAACGACATGGTGAAAGAGATTATTGCAAACAGCAAAGGTAAAGAGCTAAATTTCACAATAAACAGAGATTACGAAATCATCAATGTAAAAATCACACCTGAATATGTTAATGGAAAATATACCGCAGGCATTTGGATAAAAGACAGCTGTGCCGGAATTGGAACTATTACCTATTACGACACAGAGAGCAACACATTTGCCTGTCTTGGTCACGGAATATGCGACAAAGATTCCTCAACACTTCTTCCCATGGCTGAGGGTGATATTTGTCCTGCTATTATAGAAAGCATTGAAGAAGGCAAAAGCGGTGTACCGGGAGGACTGAACGGATATTTCCTTGACGAGGAAATAGGCAAAGCATACAAAAACTCAGAATACGGTGTATTTTGCACCCAAGAGGTGGACACATACTACAAGGAATACAAGGTTGCAGGTAAAAAGGATATTGAAAACGGACAAGCATATATATACACCACAGTTGAGGGTAATGCACCAAAAATGTATGAGGTGAATATTCACCTTACAGGTATACTGAATTTTGACAGGAAAAAGGATATAGTCGTTGAGATTACAGACAAGGAACTGCTGAAAAAGACAGGTGGTATTGTACAGGGTATGAGTGGTTCGCCGATAATTCAGGGGGATAAAATTGTGGGTGCAATAACACACGTGTTTGTAAACGACCCCACAAGAGGCTATGGAATTTTGGCGGAAACTATGATTGAAAAAGGTGAATAATTTAGGGAATTTTGTAAGAAAAAGTAGAATTATTTAGAACATTATCGGAAAAATTCAGTTTTATTTGGTAATTGTTGAGAAAAGCAAAATATTTTTTGAAAAAAATTTAATGTATGGTATTGATATATTTGCCATAATATGGTATTATTATCTCAACAAATAAATAAGGGAGAATTTTCATGGAGAATAAAATCAAACTACTTCTTACAGAAGAACCAAATGAATTTGACGAAGAAACAATCCGTTTCCTCAACAGCAAAAACTTTTCTATCTATTATTCTGCGAAAGACGGCGAAGACCTACTGAACAAAATTGGAGAAATCCACCCTGATGTTGTACTGTTTGACCTATTTTTAACTCGACTTGACGGAATCAGTGTAATGCGTCACATTAGGCAAGAAAGCAAGAATGCACCTCTTTTTATCGCCTTTTCTACCTTTAGGAGTGCTTTACTTGAACAGGAGGCTATGAACAACGGTGCGTCTTACTTTGTTCTAAAGCCTTATAGTATTAAGGATTTGACAGAGAACATCAAAATGCTGTTAAGCACCAAAAACACCGTACAGACAAGCAATGTCTGCCCTAACATTAACATTGAGGTTAAGGTGACAGAAATTCTGCACCAAATCGGAGTCCCTGCCCACATCAAGGGTTACCATTACCTTAGGGATTCAATCCTAATGGCTGTTGAAAAGCCTGAGATTATCAACGCAGTAACAAAGGAATTATACCCATCTGTTGCGTTAAAATACGAAACAACCTCCAGCAGAGTGGAAAGAGCTATAAGACACGCTATTGAGGTTGCATGGGACAGAGGTGATGTGGATGTGCTTAACTCCTACTTTGGATACACTATCCACAACTCAAGAGGTAAGCCGACAAACAGCGAATTTATTGCAATGATTAGCGACAAGCTAAGACTTCAACTGAAAAACGCAAGTTAATTTTATTGGGAGAAAAGAGATTTTTTATAAATCCAAAAATATTTTACACAAAGGCGGTACGGCATATGCTGTACCGCTTTTGTGTGTAAAAAAGCTGCTGCAAAAATTTGCAGCAGCATAAGAAATCACTTTATTTTTTTAAAGAAACAACTGTGGTTTCCTGTGTGGCAGGCGGCTCCAGTTTGTTCTACTTTCACAAGGAGTGTGTCGTCGTCACAGTCGGAGTAAATCTCCACTACCTTTTGCAGGTGGCCTGAGGTTGCACCCTTGTTCCAAAGCTCCTGTCGGCTACGGCTCCAAAACCAGGTGTAGCCTGTTTCAAGAGTTTTAGCCATAGATTCACGATTCATCCAGGCTACCATAAGCACTTCACCTGTGGAATGTTCCTGAACAACTGCAGGGATAAGGTCTGACTTTACAAAGTATTTTTCCAAATCCATTTTGTAATCAGCCCCTTGTCAGCTTAATTGCCTTTTTCAAGTCAAGACTTCCGGCATAAATTGATTTTCCGCAAATCGCACCGAAAATACTCAGGGACATTAAATCTCTAATATCTGTAATATCAGAAATTCCACCACTGGCTATAATATCAGCACTTACAGAATTGCTGAGTGCTTCCAGCTGAACAAGGTTAGGACCTGTCTGCATACCATCACGGTTAATGTCGGTAAAGATGAACTTTTCTACACCAACAGCCTCCATCCTTTTGGCAAGCTCTGTGTAGTAAATATCACTGCCGTCAATCCAACCCTCTGTTTTTACATAACCCTTATAAGCGTCAATGCCCACAATGATTTTGTCGCCGAAATTCCTTACGGCGTCGGTTACAAGCTTTGGGTTTTTAACAGCAACAGAGCCAAGCACAACCTGATTTACACCGTGGGTCAGGTAGTACTCGATGGCATCCATACTGCGGATACCTCCGCCAACATCAACACGGAGTCCACTGGATTTTGCAACATCACAGATAAGCTCCTTGTTTTTCATTTCGCCGTCCTTCGCACCGTCAAGGTCAACCATATGCAAATACTTTGCACCCATGTCCTTAAAGGATTTTGCAGTTACATACGGGTCTTCGGCTACCTTTTCCGCTGTGTTATAATCGCCCTTTTGCAGGCGAACACAAGTGCCGTCCTTAATGTCGATTGCCGGGATAACATACATTAAACATCAATCTCCTTTCCGATTAAATCTACAAGACCTTCAATCTCTGCCTTTCTGAGCTTGAGGCTTGCAACATTTGCTATTAGTCTTGCGGAGATAGGACAAACATCCTCAACCACCTCAAGACCGTTTTCCTTTAAGGTTGAACCTGTTTCAACAATGTCCACTATTGCGTCACTCAATCCGATTAGTGGACCAAGCTCAACAGAACCTTCAATTTTGATAACCCTAACATCCATATTTTTTTCTTCAAAAAATGCTCTTGTAACATTAGGGTACTTTGTGGCAATGGTAATTGCCTTGTATCCGGAATATATATCCTTGCCCTTTTGTGTAGCAAGTGCGAACTTACATTTGCCAAAGCCAAGGTCAAGGAGCTCGTAGAAACAATGTCCGTTTTCAAGGATTGTATCCTTGCCCACAACTCCAAGGTCACAAACACCGTTTTCTACATATGTAATAACATCCGCCGCCTTAGCCAAAACGACCTCAATTTCTCCGTTGCCAATGGACAAAATCAGTTTTCTGCCCTTATTTATAACTGCGTCGCAGTCGTAACCGATTTTTTGAAATAATTTAATTGTATCTTTTTCAAGCCTTCCCTTTGTGAGGGCTATTCTTAATGGCTGCATATTACCCACCTATATTAATGATTTTCTTAATGCCGACTTTTTCGGCATATGCCTTTGTTTCTTCAAGGGTTTCAAAGGTGCTGAAGGTCGCATTTTCTCCCTTAATTGAAAGCTCCTTAACCTTTTCCAAGCCCTCTATCTCAAAACCCTCATTTGCAAAAACAATGGTTTCGGGAACAGGAGCCATATCCTTGCTTTTGTCCTTAAGATTAATTTCAACAAGGTGGTCAATATTTACCGCAAAGCCTGCCGCACCTGTTGGGAAATCAAAGTTAGACATCAATTTGTCATATCTACCGCCTGAAATAACCTCGTCGCCTATTCCGTTTACAAAAGCAGTGAAAACTATTCCGCTGTAATAGTTTGTCTTTTGCACAATACCAAGGTCGATAATCAACTTGTCGCCAAGGTTCAGCTTGGACAAATCTTTGTAAAGCTCCTTTAGGTATCTTAGGGAATTTTCTGCCTTTGTTCCGTTGCAAAGTTTAAGTGCCTTGTCTATAACCTCTACACCGCCGAAAAGACGAGGTAATTTGCGGATTGCAGTAACCTCCGGTGACGGTGGTAGTTTATCAAGAATTGTATTCAGGCTTGAATAATTTTTGCTCTCTATACTGGAGCGAATTGCCTCGATAGTTTCGCTTTCTACATCCATCTTTTCAACCAATGCGTTGAAAAATCCTGCGTGACCGATTTCGATACGGTAATCCTCAACAGTTGCAGAAAGGCAGTCAATGGCTGTTGTAAGGACTTCAAGGTCTGCCCTCTTGCCTGTTGCACCGATAAGCTCAATGCCCATCTGCATAACCTCGTTGCTCCTGCCAAGGAGCGTTGGGTTATTTCTATATACAGACTGACCGTAAAAGAGTCTTAGTGGCATATCGTAGTTTTTAAGTCTTGTAGCTGACATTCTTGCAATAGGCAGAGTAGAATCCGGTCGCATTACAAGTAGTCTGCCCTTGTTATCGGTAGTTTTGAACATATTTTCCTGAGGATAA
>JBJEOZ010000088.1:0-8010 GCA_051880975.1 Ruminococcus sp. | reverse complement strand
AAGAGGAAACAGGGTATATTATAATAAAATCGGTAACATTTATTCTGTCACCACCAAAGGAGAAAACAGAAAAAGGCTGTACGGAAATTTTGGTGCCAGAATGCTTGGCGGTTACGGTTCTTCTGTCATATTTATTGCAGATTACGAAGACAATCGTGATACAGTTTACAGAACCAAAGACGGCAAAACTACCACGCTCTTTAAACGCAATGTTCCAGAGGATAGCTATGAAAGTGAAGGGAATTGGGATTTAACCTTATTTAACGGAAAGATTTATGACAACAGTGAAAACAAGGTATATGACCTTGCAACAAACAAAGTTAAGTCCTTTAAGGCATCTCAAATTGTTGGCACAAAGAATTACCTTTATTATGTGAACAAGGTAAATAATTTAAGAAGAATTGACAAAAAGGGCAACAACAAATTGGTTGCAAAGAATGTTACAAAGATGTATACAGCCAATGACGGTGCAACGGTAGTTTTCGGCAAAAAGAATACAACCACAGGCAAGGAATATTTGTACAGAAGAACAGGTATCAAAGACCAAACATTCAGACTTTGCAGTGTAGAAGATTTGGGTGCAACCTTAGGCGTTGAAGAAAGCAACACAACCATAAATTGTGCATATATCGTACCCGGCAAGGTTTATCTATTAGTAAATAGACGAATTGTACTTGAATTAAACAGCAAGGGCGGTGCATTGACTGTTCTGTGTAAATCAGAAGGATATTACGAGCGTTGCACACTTGGTTACGGTCACGGCAAAGTTTACTATTACAACTGGGAATATGATGCTGATGACTTAGCGACTAATAGTCAATTATAATTTTCCCTTTCCCCTTGCAAAATCACCTGACTTTTGTGTATAATAATCAAAAGGTCGTGATTATATGAAAGGGAAAATTAAGGCAAAGCAGGTGTTTATTGTGGCAGTTATTCTCGCCGTTGCGGTTGTACTGTTTATAGGCGGAACACTCCTTACCACAAGGTACAAAACCACCATTGTAGACACCTATGAGCATTACTACAACAAATACTACGACCAAGTGGAAAACTATATCAAAAACGGCAGAGAAGAAATCGAAAAAAACATCCAACTTGCATCTCAAGAGAATAAAAGGTGATTAACAACAGCTAACCCCCTAATGCAAAACGCATTAGGGGGTGTTTTTACCTAAAAATCCATTTTAATAATCAATCACTGTCAAGCTTAAGCACAGCCATAAATGCCTCTTGGGGTACTTCCACAGAGCCTAACTGGCGCATACGCTTTTTGCCCTCTTTTTGCTTTTCAAGGAGCTTTTTCTTTCGGGTGATGTCACCGCCGTAGCACTTGGCAAGAACATCCTTGCGCATAGCTTTAACGGTTTCTCTTGCAATGATTTTTCCGCCGATACAGGCTTGAATTGGCACTTCAAACAGCTGTCTTGGGATTTTCTCCTTTAGCTTTTCCGCCATTTTTCTTGCTCTGCCGTAGGCTTTGTCGGCGTGGATAATAAAGGAAAGTGCGTCGATTACCTCACCGTTAAGCATAATATCCAGCTTAACCAGCTTGCTTTCGGCATAGTCCTTCAGCTCATAGTCAAAGGATGCATATCCCCTTGTTCTGCTCTTTAGCGTGTCGAAAAAGTCGTAGATAATTTCAGCCAAGGGCAGTTCGTAGTGAATGTCAACTCTGTCGGAGTCAATGTAATCCATACCCACAAAGTTTCCTCGTCTGTCCTGACAAAGCTCCATAATGTTGCCCACATATTCTGACGGAGAGTAGATATGAGCGTCTGTCATAGGCTCCTCTGCCTTTGCAATAAGTGCCGGGTCGGGGTAGTTTGTGGGGTTGTCTATCATCTCAACTGTTCCGTCAGTCCTTGTTATTCTGTAACTTACTGACGGTGCAGTTGTAACAAGGTCAAGGTTGTACTCCCTTTCAAGCCTTTCCTGAATAATCTCCATATGGAGAAGTCCCAAAAATCCGCATCTAAAACCAAAGCCCAATGCAACTGATGTTTCTGCATCAAAGGTTAAGGATGCGTCATTCAGCTTTAGCTTTTCAAGGGCATCCCTCAGGTCGCCGTACCTTGCACCGTCTGCCGGATAGATACCGCAGAACACCATTGACTGTGCCTCTCTGTAACCGGGCAAAGGCTCTTCTGCCGGATTAGAAACAAGTGTTACTGTGTCGCCCACCTGGGCATCCCTCAGGCTTTTGATTGAGGCGGCAATGTAGCCAACCTCACCGGCATAAAGACCGTCCCTCTGTTCAAGGGAGGTCGCCCTCATATAGCCACATTCAACAACCTGGAATTTACTTCCTGTTGCCATTAGCTTAAATTCGTCACCGGGGTGAATTTGTCCCTCTTTTACCCTTACATAGATGATAACACCCTTGTAGCTGTCGTAATAGCTGTCAAAAATCAGCGCCCTTAGTGGGTCGTCATAACTGCCAGTCGGGGCGGGAATATCCGACACAATTTTTTCCATAACATCGTGAATGTTAAGTCCTGTTTTTGCCGATACGCAAGGGCATCCCTCTGCCGGAATACCGATTACATCCTCTATTTCGTCAATAACACGCTGTGGGTCTGCACTTGGCAAATCCACCTTGTTTACAACAGGTACAATTTCAAGTCCTCCGTCAACCGCCAGGTAGGTGTTTGCAAGGGTTTGAGCCTCTATGCCCTGACTTGCATCCACCACAAGGACAGCGCCCTCACAGGCGGCAAGGGAACGGGAAACCTCGTAGTTAAAGTCAACGTGCCCCGGAGTGTCAATAAGGTTAAACTGGTATGTTTCGCCGTCGTCAGCCTTGTAAAGGAGAGTTACTGCGTGAGCCTTGATAGTGATACCTCTCTCCCTTTCAAGGTCCATATCGTCAAGAATCTGATCCTCCATGTCCCTTTGTGCCACCGACTCCGTCTGTTCAAGAATACGGTCGGCAAGGGTGGATTTTCCGTGGTCTATGTGAGCAATTATGCTGAAATTGCGGATTTTATCCTGTGGAAATGACATACTATCACCTTTATACTAAATATTTTCTTATTTTAATTTAAATCGCTATTAGTAAAGATTATATCACATAAAAAATTGCCCGACAAGTCGTCAGGCAATTTTATTATTTTTATTTGTATTAAAAGGCTTGAAAACTACTTTAAATCTGTGTAGATGTAGTGGGCAATATCGCTCTTTGTTTCGTCCCAGCTGTTAATGCTGATAATCCATGCACCTGCGTCTGTTGAACCTGCTGACCAACCGGAGGATTCCTCGGGGTAGCATCTGTCGCTGGTTTTGTATGTAAACAGCTTGTCGCTGTGGTTAACAAGCCACATCAAGTCTTCCTTGCTTAAATCGGTTTCAACATACTTTTTCAAATCGTTGGTGATTGAAAGTATCTGGTCAACCGAGGAGGATTTGTAGGACTCGATAAGTCCCATTAACATTCTTCTTTGACGGCTTGTTCTTGTGAAGTCGTTACCGCTGAAAGTTTCACTTCCTCTGTCACGGCAGAACCACAGTGCCTGTTGACCGTTAAGCTTTTGTACTCCGTCCTTTACTGCAACTTCACCATATGTTGCGGTTTGTCCGTTTTTGCCAAGCTGCCAGTTGATGTATCCGCATTCGTCCTGGTCAAGCTTGATGTCAATACCGCCCAGTGCGTCAACAATCTTCTTAAAATCAGCAAAGCCTGTTGTGATGTAGTTGTCTATCTTTATTCCGTAGTTTTTCTCAATAGTCTTTTTTGCAAGTTTAGGGCCACCGTAGGCAAAGGCTGCATTCAGCTTGTCCTTGCTGTAACCGTCAATGTCAACATAGGTGTCACGCATAAAGGAGCTGAACTTAATCTCCTTGTTGTTGCTGTCTATGGAAACAAGAATCATTGAGTCGGAACGCCTTGGACCGCTGTCGGCATCTGTTCCCAAAAGGAGAATGTTTTTAACAGCTGAATTTGTGTAGCACTTAACTCCGTCAACATCAACGGTCTTTGTCTTTCCATTCTTAATATCCAGCTTGCTGTCGTCAATTTTCTTCAGACTCCAACCGTTTTTGCTGTCAAAATTGTAGGTTGATGTGACAACACCCTGCATATCGGCGTCCTTTACATTAAATGTAATAACATCCTTATTGCCCTCAAGGTCTGTTTTGCGGTTTTTCAGGGTTGCTGACTTGTACTGCTTTTGCACATCCTTCATAATGTAGCTTTCCTGAAGTCCTGCATTAGCCTTGAGAACTCTGCTCTGTGTGTCACATTCTGTGGTTACATTATAATCATCATCATTTTTTGTGTAGCTTAGATTTACCAAAAGGTCGTCAATGGAATACACTTCATTTTCCAAATCCACCTTTGCGTTAACCTTGGTTTGGTTGTCCTTTTCCTCCGTTGTGTAGGTAATGTCTGCAATCTCAAAATCCTGCTGATAGTCGCCGATTTTCTGTGACAAAATACCCTTTGCGTTTGCAATGTCGTCCTTTATACGACCTTTACCTATTGTACCGTTATCCCTTAAGAACAAGAAATAACTTGCCACAAGTCCTGCAATAATAACCACCGCAACAACAACGGAAATTAATACAATTTTCTTTTTACTGCTCATTTTGACTTTTTCAGTGCCATATTTACCCATAAAATAACCCCTTATGAACAAATTTGTTCAAAATTTTACAAAATAATTGTACACTTTATCAATGAAATTATCAACCTTTATGACAAGATTGAAACATATATGGGTAAACTTATGCTATTTCTCCCCAAAAGATATTCCCAATAGCTTTGCTTCCCTAAGGATTTGGTCGTCTTTATCTATACTTTTCAGCTTTCCTGCTGTTTCCTCAAGGGGGATTCCTGTAATCTCATTATTTTTCAGTACAACCAGCTTGCCAAAGTCCTTTTTCACTATCATCTCTGCCGCCTTTGCACCAAACCTGCCTGCAATTATTCTGTCGTATGGGCAAGGAGAGCCTCCCCTTTGGGTGTGACCTATGTTTACTGTGCGAATTCCCTCAACTTCGGCATCCTCCAGCTTTTTTGCAAGGAGCAAGGATGAACCACCCACTTTATTCAAAGCCTTTTTCCTTTCTTTTTTGGACAAAGAGGACTCTTCATCGGACAAAGCACCCTCGGCAACCACTATAATTGCATATCCTTTTCTGGCTTTTGTTTCCTCAACTTTTTTGGCAACTGCCTTTACATTATATGGAATTTCCGGGATCAGTATGACATCTGCCCCTCCGGCTATACCGGAATTAAGGGCAATCCACCCTACCTTGTGACCCATAAGCTCCACAATAAATGTTCTGCCGTGGGATTTTGCTGTGGTGTAAATTTCGTCCAATGCCCTTGTGGCTATCTCCACAGCACTGCTAAAGCCAAAGGTCATATCTGTTCCCCACAAATCGTTGTCGATTGTCTTTGGAAGTCCGATAACATTCAGTCCCTTGGAGGAAAGCAGGTTGGCTGTCTTTTGTGAGCCGTTACCTCCCAGCACCACAAGGCAGTCAAGCTTTAGCTTTTTGTAGTTATCCACCATAGCCTTGACCTTGTCTACTCCCTTTTCGTCGGGAACATTCATATATTTAAAGGGCTGTCGTGAGGTGCCAAGTATAGTTCCACCCTGATTGAGTATTCCGAAGAAAGCACCGGCTGACATAGAGTTGTAGTTTCCGTAAATCAACCCCTTGTATCCGTCAATAAAGCCGTAAAATTCAGCGTTCTTTGTCAAGGTGCTTATGCCCTTAGCCACACCACGCATAGCAGCGTTGAGAGCCTGACAGTCCCCACCGCTGGTAAGTATTCCGATTTTCAGCATTATAAATCTCCTTAAGCTATTAATATTATATCTGTAATATTATACCCGCCAAAATATTTATTTTGCATTTTCATATGCCTTAGTATAAAAGGTTTCCTGTGCGTTAGTTTTTGGTTGGGTATTTTTTACTCTCTCGTATTTTCCCTTTGCAACCTGCACTCTTGCCTTGCAGTTGTCCTTTAGCAAGGTTTCAAATTCACTTTGCAGTCTGCTCTTTATTTCAGGGTCATATATTGGGGAGGCAACCTCTACCCTACGCAGGGTGTTTCTTGTCATAAAGTCAGCGGAGGAAATGTACATTTTTGCATTTTCTCCCACACCAAAAATGTATATTCGGGAATGCTCCAAAAATCTTCCCACAACGCTTATTATTCTTATGTTTTCAGTTAATCCGGGTATTCCCGACTGCAAACAACAAATTCCCCTTATCACCATATCAATCTTCACACCGGCACAGGATGCCTCAATCAGCTTTTCCATAATCTTTTTGTCGGTTAGGGAATTCAGCTTTAACCCTATATAGGCAGGCTCACCCTGTTTTGCCAATTCAATCTGCTCCTTAATCAGTGCAATAACCTTGTTTTGCAGACATTTTGGTGCTACAAGAAGGTGAGTTGTTTCCTCCACTACTTCTCCCAATGAAAGTGCAGAGAACACCTCGTAAGCCTCGTGGGCAATATCCTGATTTGCTGTAAGAATCTGTAAATCTGTATATTGCCTTGCTGTCTTTTCGTTGTAATTTCCTGTTCCGATTTGGGTGATATACTCCACACCCTCCTTGCCACGGCGTGTAATAAGGCAAAGCTTTGAATGTACCTTTAAATTGTCAAGTCCGTAAATGACATGGCATCCGGCTTCTTCCAGTCTGCGTGACCATCTGATGTTGTTTTGCTCGTCAAATCTCGCCTTTAATTCCACCAAAACATCAACCTGTTTTCCGTTTTCGGCAGCCTCCACAAGTGCCTCTACCACCTTGCTGTTTTTGGCAAGTCGGTAAAGTGTCATTCTGATTGATACAACATTTGGGTCTTTGGCGGCATCACTTAAAAGTGTGAGGAAAGGCTGTATTGATTCGTAAGGCAGAGAAATCAATCTGTCCTTTTCCCTTATCTGCTCCATAATGCTTTTGTCACTGTTAAAGTCAAGGGGTTTTTGGGGAACTCTCTTTTCAAAAAACAGCTTAGGCTCAGAACGGAGCATATCTTCAATTATAAAAACAAAAGACAAATCGGCAGGAACATCGGAAATAAATATTTGGTCAGGCATAAGGTCAAGCTGATTGCAAAGCCATGTTGTGGCGGTGTTGCCCAAAGGGGCAGTCATTTCAAGCCTGATTGGACAAAGCTTTCTTCTTCTGCGAATAACCTCCGCCATATGCTCACGGTAGTCAAGCTCCTCGTCATTTATTCTGTCGGCATCAATGTCGGCATTTCTGGTAACACGGGCAACACAGCAGGACTTTACATCATACTTTTTGAAAACCTTTGAGGTAAAATTGAGAATTATATCCTCTGTCAGCACATATACACCCGGTCTTTCAGGCACTTGCACAAGCCTTTTCATAAGACTTGTGTTACAGGGAATTATTCCTATTTTTGTTTTATCGTTCTTCTTACGAAGCTCGGCTACAATGTACAAATCCTTGTTGTTAAGGAACGGGAAGGGCTGTTTTCTTCCCACTACAATGGTAGAAAGAAGTGGCTCAAGCTCCTTTGAAAAATAGTGCTTCATATACTTCTTTTCGTTGGCACTCAGCTTATCGTATGACACAACAGAGATACCGTAATCGGCAATATTTTTCATCTGCTTTTTGTAAATTTCATCCCTCTTTTTTAGTATTCTCCTTATGTCTGTAAGACACATTGAAAACTGCTCCAAGGGTGTCATATTTGTTTTATTTTCCCTGATTTCCCTTTTTAAAAGCATCATATCGTGGAGAGAACCCATCCGCACCATAAAAAACTCGTCAAGGTTTGACTGAAAAATTGACAGGAAAGTAAGCCTTTCGCACAGAGGATTGTTTTCGTCGTCTGCCTCCTCCAGCACCCTCTCGTTAAATTTCAGCCAAGACAATTCCCTGTTTATATAACAGTTAGGTAAACCCTCTTTTTTCATATCACTATAATTACTTGAAATGTTTTCCTTGGTTTTTTGCATAATTTTGTCGTCCTTCATCACTTTATCCCCCAATGTTTCTTTGTTGAGAAAAGAT
>JBJEOZ010000087.1:0-1741 GCA_051880975.1 Ruminococcus sp. | reverse complement strand
GTATTAAACAGCTTTGTGGTTTTTCCTTGGTCGTAGGAAAATACTTCTTTTCTGTTGACAAAAATCATAGCGCTTCCGTAGCCACCCAGCAAAGAAAAGGTTGCATCCCCTATCTTCCTCCTGTTTGTGCCGTCTATGCTTACAGAATATGCACCGTCGCCAAAGCTGTTTTCCCATGTTTCTTTGGTGTAATAAACTGTTTTACCTCTCATATAAAAAGTGTATTTTCTGTACCACTTATCATAAAAATTATCACTTGCCTTGTCCAGTACAGTCTTTTTTCCTTTTTTGTCCTGAAAAACAAGTTTATCCTTTGATGCAAAAACCTTTCCAAAGGAATTTTTATAAACTCCGCAGGACGCAATATATGTTGTTTCCTTTGGCTTTGTTGTCTTTGCAAAGGCTGTTGTCGGTAACAGGGCAAATGATGAAAGTAGAATTATTGATGATAGTATTAATGACATTATTCTTTTCATAGTAAAACCTCCTTATTTGTTAAATTATTCATAAGTTAAGAAAATCATCTCACCATCGGTTTATCCTCCCAATATTAAAATTTATCCTTTCACTATATACAACAATAAAAATTCAAAAAATGGGACAGATTTTTGAAAAAAATTTTAAATATTTTAAAAAAATACTGCCACAAATGATTTTTGCCATTTGTGACAGTATAATAGAACTGATTTATATTTTTACAGTTATCCTTGTGCCTTTGCCTAATTCGCTCTCAACGCTTAGTGTACCCTTGTGGTACTCTACACCGTGCTTTACTATGGAAAGTCCAAGTCCTGTTCCGCCAATTTCCTTGCTGTGGCTTTTGTCAACTCGGTAGAACCTTTCAAACACTCGGCTTTTGTCCTCCTTGCTGATTCCGATGCCTGTGTCCTCAACAATAAGGGTAGCCTTGCCGTCAACAGGGGCTACTGTTACGGTTACACTTCCCCCATCTCTGTTGTACTTGATAGCATTATCTACAAGGTTATACACAATCTCGCTAAGTATGGTTGGAACACCCTTTAGCATTGTTATTTCTCCGTATAGCTTTAGGGTGACATTGTTGCTTGATGCAATAGGGTCAAGTGTGTCCTCCACATCCTTTGCAATTTTGAAGAGGTCAACATCCTGGGTTTCCACTACAATGGACTTATCGTCCAGCTTTGAAAGCTTGATGATATCATTTACAAGGGTTATAAGCCTGTTTGCCTCTTTTGTAATGTTACCTGCAAAATGAGTAACAGTTTCCTTTGGTGTGTTTTCATTCCTTAAAATTTCGGCTGAGGCAAGAATTGCAGTCAAAGGTGTTTTCAGCTCGTGGCTCACATTTGCACTAAATTCCCTTCTAAGCACTTCCCTTTGGTGCTTTTCGGTGACATCAAGAATAACGGCAACTGCACCCTTTACCTTTTCCTCAAGTACAACAGGGTTGCAGTAGACGCTCAGGTATCTGTCGCCAAAGGGAATTACCTCTGACATATGGGTACCGTGAATTGCCAAGGAAATATCCTTTAGGAAACTATTATCCACGCCTAAATCCTCAAGGTATTCTCCACGAGGACTTTCTACGCCAAGGAGTTTTTCGGCACTTTTGTTGTGGGAGAGAATTTTACCCTGCAAATCAACAATCAAAAGCCCCTCTTTCATATTGTTTGTGATTGTGTTAAACTCCGCCTGAGTTTGCTTTAACTCCTTAATCTGTTCCCTGATAACCCTGTTTTGGTGGCTCATTTTCCTCACAAGA
>JBJEOZ010000086.1:0-1755 GCA_051880975.1 Ruminococcus sp. | reverse complement strand
ACAGGGATAACTGGCAGGCACTTTGCAAGCATTGTCACGATGTAAAGACAATGACCGAGGATAGGGATGTTGAGTATAAATATTGATTTTTAAGTACTATGGGGAGGGGCCGGTTTAATCTCTACAGCTATTGAAAATGCTGACCGCAGCCCCCTCAAACGCATATTTTCGCAAAATTAAAGGGGTGGGATACCCTAAATTTAAAAATTATAATAGAAAAATTACTTGAAACGCTGATAATATCGGCGTTTTTTTGTTGCTCATAATCAGATGTTTTCGCCAAAAAGTATGTTAAAAGAGGTGGTTTTATGACCGAATTACAGAAAAAAATTATATTATATATGCGTAAAAACGGTGACGGTTATAAAACCATAGCCACAGCGGTTGGATTGTCAAGGGATGCAGTAAGAGCCTTTTGCAAATCAAGAAATATGGCTGGATTTGGAAAAGCTGCCTCACTTAATACAAGCGAGAGGATACAAGTCGGTGAATTGTGTCTTAACTGCTGTGAACCAATAAAGCAGCCAACCAAAGGCAGGCATAAAAAGTTCTGATCAGAGGAATGCAGACGGGATTGGTGGAAAAAACATCCTGAGAAAACCAAGAGAAAAGAAACTGCTCAGTATCACTTGAAATGTGCATACTGTGGCAGGGATTTTGTTTCTTACGGAAATAAGAACAGGAAATATTGCAGTCATTATTGCTATATACACGATAGATTTTATGAAAGAGAGGAAAATTCAGAATGAAAAAAGCAATGGAGTGGAAAACACTTCACATTACAGATTTAAAGCCTGCAGCCTACAATCCTCGTAAGCAATTAAAAGCAGGTGATAAGGAATATGAAAAAATCAAAAACTCAATTTTAGAGTTTGGCTATGTTGAACCTATTATTGTAAATTACGATATGACGGTTATTGGCGGTCACCAGAGATTAACTGTGTTGAAAGACCTAGGTTATACAGAGGTTCAATGTGTGGAAGTGCATATTGATGATGAAAATAAGGTGAAAGCACTTAATATTGCACTTAACAAAATCACAGGTGCTTGGAATGAACAGCTCCTTGCAGACCTTATTCTTGATTTGCAGAATGTAAATTTTGATGTAGATTTGACAGGCTTTGAGCCTCCGGAGGTTGAACAGCTTATGTCAAAAGTACATAACAAGGATATAAAAGAAGATGACTTTGATGTTGACGCGGAGCTTGAAAAGCCAACTGTAACTAAAAGCGGAGATATATGGCTGCTTGGCAGACACAGACTTATCTGCGGTGACTCAACCTTACCGAAAACCTACAATGTACTTATGGAGGGAAAGAAGGCAAACCTTATTGTTACTGACCCGCCTTACAATGTTAATGTAGAGGAAACAGCAGGAAAAATTAAGAATGACAATATGTCTGATGAGGATTTTTATAAATTCCTTTTCTGTGCTTTTACAAATATGGAGCAGAATATGGAGTCTGATGCTTCTATATATGTTTTCCACGCAGACACACAGGGTTACAACTTCCGTAAGGCTTTTCAGGATGCAGGCTTTTATCTTTCCGGCTGTTGTATATGGAAAAAGAACAGCCTTGTACTTGGCAGAAGTCCTTATCAATGGCAGCACGGGCCTTGTCTGTTTGGTTGGAAGAAGGGCGGCAAGCATCAATGGTATTCAGATAGAAAGCAAACCACTATATGGGAATATGACAGACCAAAGAGCAGTAAGGAACATCCAACTATGAAGCCTGTTGCTTTAATGGCATATCC
>JBJEOZ010000085.1:0-33781 GCA_051880975.1 Ruminococcus sp. | reverse complement strand
GTCGCAAGCAATGAGGGCGGCTGTGGGAGATCCTCACGGTGGTGAAATTCCAATGGAGCTATATGCAAAGCCGTCTGATGTGTTCCTTGTCGCAGGGTATCGAGGATAAATAGCGACAACTGGATAGTGTGAAAATTAGAGCTATCCAAAAACGATTGATATTAAACCGACAGCAGAAAGCATTTTGTTTTCTGCTGTCGTGTTGCGAATAAAACTATTAAAGAAACGAGGTGTTGAAATGTTAGGCTTTATTGTAGGACTTTTTATAGGTGTGTTTATCGGCGTGTGCGTTATGTGCCTTTGTAATGCAGCTTCAAGAGCAGATCATTATATAGATGAAAACAAAAACGAAAAGAGGTAACTCTGATGAAATATGAAAGAACAGAAAACCCTTCGGCCTTTTATTACAGCAAAAACCTGTTAGACCGGCTTTTGCGATTGAATGTAATCACAGTGAACGAGTATAAAAGAATTTTAAATATAAACGCAGAATATTACTGCTGTACTGATTTAATTCACTGCTAAAAAAGTTTGATTTTTCAAAAAATAGGTCTGGATGTATCCGAACTCTTGTGGTATCCTTTGTGTTGCCAAAAAGTTGGTAATCCAAAGAAAGGAGTACGCTGATATGAAATCAACAGAAATTCTCATAAAGCCAAATGAAGAAGTAAAAAAGAGAATTGCCGCTTATTGCCGGGTTTCAACGGATTCTATGGATCAGAAAAACTCATTTATTACTCAGATAAAATACTACAGCAATTATATGAAAACTCATCCGCAGTATGAGCTTGTTGACATATATGCCGATGAGGGTATCACAGGTACATCAATGAAAAAGCGTGATGAATTCAAAAGAATGCTTAATGATTGCCAAAAAGGGAAAATCGACCGCATTGTTACTAAATCGGTTTCAAGATTTGCAAGAAATGCAAACGAGCTTATCTCCGCAATCCGTATGCTGAAAGAAATGGATATAAGCGTGTTCTTTGAGGAACAGGGCATTGATACAGATAAAATTAATGTAGAAATGCTTGTCACCCTTCCTGCCCTATCGGCACAGCAGGAGTCGCAGAATATTTCCGACAATGTCCGCTGGAGCTACAAAAAGCGAATGGAATCAGGTCAATACAACACCTCCTGCCCTGCTTACGGTTTCAGAATGATAAACGGCGAACTGAGAATTAAGGAAGATGAAGCCGAGGTCGTAAGAAGAATTTTTGACTTATACCTACAAGGCTACGGAAAGCAGTCTATTGCCAATATCCTTAACAAAGAAAATCCCGACTCAAACCGAAAATGGTATGTTTACGGGATAGACTATATCCTCAATAATGAGATATATATGGGTGACGCCGTACTGCAAAAGAAATACACTACGGAAACACTTCCCTTTACACGAAAAAGAAACAGAGGAGAAAAGACGCAGTACTATGTAGAAAACAGTAATGTGCCTATTATCTCTAAGGAAATTTTCAATGCCGTAAAGCGATTGCAGAATGACAGAAAGAAATCTTCGTATAACAGACAAGTATCGATTCTGTCAGGGAAAGTAAAGTGTGCAGACTGCGGCAAAAATTTCCGCAAGCTCACCGACAAGGACAGAATATATTGGGTGTGTTCATACAGAACTACATCAAGGTCTGAATGTAACACGGGAAGAATCCCCGAAACCGATTTTTATGATGCATTCACAGCACTTATGAGTAAGCTGAAAGCAAATAAAAAATATATTCTTGATACCTTGATTAATCAGATAGAAATGCTCAAAAACAGGTCAAATCCTGAACAGGAATCAATCTACAGGATAAATAAGGAGATTGCAGATTTAAGTGCAAAAAACCATATGCTCGCAAAGCTACATACAAAGGGAATTCTCAAAGACGCGGAATTCACTGCTCAGGTTACCGAGATTTCCAAAAAGCTGCAAAAGCTTAAGGACGAGCATCGAAAAATCATTTCTGCGGACAAAAACGGCGAATTACTTGAAAAGCTGAATTATCTCAATGAAGTCATAACCAATTATGTTGATGACCTGACATTCCACAAGGATATTTTTCAGGATGTAGTTGAGAGTATAACTGTATATGGAAATGACACATTGAAATTCAGGCTTACAGGCGGCCTTGAACTCACAGAGAAAATATACAGACGAGAAAGGAGTACCGCAGTATGAAAATAAGAAATATCTGCTACGGCTATCATTATGCTGACGGCAAGATAGTTGTAGATAAAAATGAAGCAAATATCGTTTCGGATATTTTCAAAAGCTATCTCGGCGGTATGTCACTTCAGCAAATATCACAGCAGCTTGTCAAAAATCAGGTTGAGTTCATCAGCGGTATTGTCAACTGGAACAAATCCAAAGTCAAGAGAATACTTGAAAATAACTGCTATATCGGAGCAGACAATTATCCGCCGATTGTTGACAAGAGAACATTTCTTGCTGTTCAGAATATAAAGAGCAACAAGAATACTCAGAAATCAACAGACAGAACGAGTGATATTTACAGGATAACAAGCCTTGTAAGGTATCACGAAAACGGTTGTCCTATGAAACGCATTTATGACGGAAGAAATCCTAAAAACACAAAGTGGCAATGCATAGGAACTGACTGCGACTTCAATTTCAGAATTCGGGATGAAGAACTGTTGGACAGAATAGTTAATATTCTTAATCGTCTGATAAAGGCTCCCAAAATCATATCGTATAATCCCGAAGCCTTTGAGCCGAGTAACAACGCAAGGAAATCCGAAAATATAATCTATCATCTTCTTGACAAAGCAGTCGTAAATGAAGATGAAGTTATCAGGCTGATATTTGAGAGTGCCTCAATAAAGTATTCCGAATTACAAAACACCGAATATATTACAGAAAAGCTGAAAGCAAAGTTTGAAAAAACAGATTTGCTTTCAGCTTTTTCTATGGAATTATTCAGTCAGACCGTAAACACCATTGAATTTCATACAGACCATACCATAAGCTTGCTTATGAAAAACAATCAAAGAGTAGGTGAATGTTAATATGACGGAAACATCTGTATCACCGCCGAAAAAGGTCAGAGTTATTGAACCGACCGTTAAGCCGAAAGCAACTACAAATTCATACAGGCAGTTGAGAGTGGCGGCATATTGCCGTGTATCAACGCAGATGGAAGAACAGCTTAACAGCTATGAGGTTCAGAAAAATTACTATACCGAAAAAATAAACAGCGAACCCAAGTGGAAACTCGTAGGAATTTTTGCAGACAAGGGCATAACAGGCACAAGCGCACTGAAGCGTGATGAATTTCAAAAGATGATTCGTATGTGCAAGAGAAAACAAATTGATATGATAATCACAAAATCAATATCAAGATTTTCAAGAAATACAGTTGATTGCCTGAATTATGTAAGAATGCTCAGGCAGCTTGAAGTAGATGTATTCTTTGAAGAACAGGGAATACACAGCAAGGATGCAGGCGCAGAATTTTACATTACAATCTACGGCAGTATAGCACAGAGCGAATCGGAAAATATCAGTGCCAATGTCCGCTGGGGCATACAGCAAAGAGCAAAAGAAGGAAAGGTGCACTTCGCCTACAGCAGATTTCTCGGCTACAAAGAAGGTCCTGACGGAAAACCGATGATTGATGAGGAACAAGCCGACACAGTGAAATTCATATTCAACGAATACCTGTTAGGAAGCAGTCTTGCCGATATAGCAAAATCGCTTACTGCTAAGGGAATAAAAACCCCGAGCGGTAAATCAGGTTGGAACGGCAGTACGGTAAGAACGATATTATCCAATGAAAAGTACAAGGGTGACGCACTTCTCAACAAAACATACATATCCGACTGTATTTCAAAAAAGGTAAAGAAGAACAACGGCGAAAGACCTATGTACTATGTTGAGAATAATCACCCGGCGATAATCGACAAAGACACCTTCAACAGAGTTCAGGAAGAGCTTGCAAGAAGGACAAGCAAAAGGAAGGTTAAGCAGGTCGGCACAAAAACCGAGCAGGGTAAATATTCAAGTAAATATGCACTTACAGAGCTTCTGATATGCGGAGAATGCGGTACGCCCTATCGCAGATGCACATGGACTGCAAGCGGCGAGAAGAAAATCGTGTGGAGATGTATTAACCGACTTGACTACGGTAAAAAATACTGTCATCACTCCCCTACTATTGAAGAAAGCGTATTGCAAAACGCAATCGTTACAGCCATAATGAACAACGCACAGCAAAACGCAGATGTTCTGTCAATACTTAAAGAACATATCCGTATAGGTATCCAAGCTGATGAAGTTGAAGATAACAGCCTTGAACTTCTGATTGAAATTGCAAAGCTTGATGAGAAATACAATGAGCTGTTTAATAAAATGACAGCCGACACTGAAGATATAGAAAGTATAGAAAATCAGCTTATAGAGATTATTAATTAAAAGCATTTGCTGCAGGCACGGGTTGAAGAAATCAAGAATGAACGCACAAAACGAGAAAATGCACAGTCAAGACTTGAGCAGATATACCTCATACTTGACGGCTTGAAAAACCACCCGATGACTTATAACGACACATTGGTCAGACAGATACTTGACACAGTAGTAGTCGAGTCCAAGGATAAGATAAAGGTAATCTTCACAGGCGGCTATGAGGCAGAACAGGAGCTTTAATAAAACCGACCGATAATAAAAAGCTGATTCAAGAGTGTTCACTGCTAAACACTTTTGAATCAGCATAGTTTATTTAAATATCCGCATTGACATCTAAAGAAAACCGTTCTATAATTTAATAAAGGATGAAAATAAATTACGGGCGTTCAAGACTATATAAAAAATCGCTCAAAAAATCTTTTTCAAGCAGAACCGACAAGCAAAAACGGCTTAAACACTGCGTTTAAGCCGTTTTTTGGAATATAAATATGTACGGAACGTGGTTTGTCAGACCTTAAATTACACCGGTTTTCCATCAAAAATCGTTATCCGGTGTTAATATTTACAACGTTTCCGTCTGTTACATCATCAAAATAGCATCAAAAATATATTCTCTATCAATAATTCTGACAAACTAAAGAATAAATCACAGGAGGTTTTTATGGGTTTATTGAGAACTGTATTTCATATTTTGACATTTGGAATAGTTGATAGTAATCAAGAAGTAGAGCGTAAAAATACTCCTTGTAATTTTACAGAAAAATTTTCTCAACAAGATTTTGAGAATATCGCAATTAAAGTTGCAAAACCAGTTAAACGATTGACCGTAACGGTAAACAATGAGTTTGTTATTGGCAAAGTACGCACTTCAAGCGGAATAAATACTTGGGAGTTTATATTAGATTTTAATGATTATGGCAAAATCACTGGAGAATATTGGATAAAGTATAACGGAAACCACGATTCGCAAATTCCCGGTAGTTATGCTGAACAACTAAAAAGTGCTGTAAAAGACTACTTAAAATTGGTGTAAATTAAAGTTTCTACTAATTGCAAAACGAACATAGGATTTGTATTCTACTTAAATCCTATGTTTTTGTTTTAGCAGAATTTATTTTTCAAACCCGTCCGTTACCCCATTCAGCTTTGTCATATCTCTTTTTACATAATACAGTTCAGTTATTTCAGAAGTTGTATGTCCGAGCAGGTCTGCAACTCGTCTTGGTGTGAGGGAGTGAGTGCAAGCCTTTGGTTTCTATGCCTGTGGCTTTGAGGGGTCTGTAATAGCGTTTTCTGAAAATTACCTGTCGGGTGAAGTTGCTGTTTTCAAAGATAAATTACTCTTATAACAGAATATACAGTAGTATACCTTTACAGTTAATTTAGTTCGTGATATAATTTGCTATAAAAGGTGAATTATTTTCACTTTTATGGTGTCAAAAAATTATGCACTTACACAATCAACTGCGAGGGGTTGCAAATGGGAAAATAACAGTTTGTTGATTGTATAGTATATTTTTTAGGAGTGATTATCGTGACCAAAGTCAAGAAAAATTTAAAAGTATGCGTCAGCATTATGTTGATGCTGATAATGTGTTCCTGCTTTATTTCAACAACATACGCCGCAAAAGCACCAACTATCAGTAATACAAAAATTACTGTAACAGCAGGTTCAGCAAAAACTCTAAAGGTTAATAACGCAAGCAAAAAGGTATCGTGGAAATCAAGTAACAAAGGCATTGTAAAGATTATCTCCACAAGCGGAAAAAACAACTTCAAAGCAAAAATTAAAGGTGTTAAAAAGGGCAGTGCTACCGTAACGGCAAAGGTCGGAGGCAAGACTCTGAAATGCAAGGTTACAGTCAAGGCAAAACCAACTGCCAAAAAGTCCACAACTGTTTACGTAACACCAACAGGTGAAAAGTATCATTCAACCAAGGGCTGTCGTACATTGTCAAGGTCAAAAACCATTATATCAATTTCCATAAGTTCAGCAAAAGCACAGGGATATACTGCTTGTAGTGTATGCCACTAACTTAAGGAAACACTGCAACCCCAAAAGCTCTCGATTTCGAGGGCTTTTTTGTCATTTTGGTGCATATACTTGGCATTTATATAGGTTGTAGAATACACATAAAAAATAATTATGCACAGAGTGACAAAATATGATATAGTTAGTATATAAAAATATTTGGTGGGAAATGGTATGATTAAAATTCAGCCCGATTATTACGAAAATTTTAGGTGCTTAATGGGGGAATGTCCCTCCTCCTGTTGCGAAATGTGGCAGATTGTCATTGACGAAAAGTCACTTGATTATTACAACAATTTAGACACAGAGTACGGCAAGCACATACAAAGTGAAATTGAATGTTGTGACGGAGAATACTGCTTTAAGGTTCACTTCGGAAGATGTGCGTTCCTAAATGAGAAAAATTTGTGCGATATTCACTGCAACATCGGTCAGGAGCATATGGCAAACACCTGCCGAAAGTTCCCTGACTTTACTGTGGAAAACAAGGACAGTCTGATTACAGGTCAGTCTATGTCCTGCCCCTATGTGGCAAGGGAAATTGTCACTCACAGCGGTAGGGTGGAATTTTTGTCAACAGGAAAATGCAGTAATACATACGAAAACACTCTCCTTGATATTATGTATGAAATAATTGAGAATGTTTATGAAACCACCTCACCTATCCCGGAAAAAGCAAAAATGTTGCTGAGTAAAGCCTGTGAAAAACAAAAACAGCTTTTTGAAAAATTTGATGTTGAAGAATTCTTTATGCCTGAGAACAACAAAACAATTTGGGACTACTGCGACACTCTCAACAGCCTTACATTCCTAACAGAAGAATGGGAAGAAACAGTAAATAAACTTTCAGACCTTGAATACACCAAGGAAGAGGAGGAAAAATTCCTAAAATATGTGGGTAACCGTCAACAGGAGTATGAGCAGATTTTGGTGTATTTTATATACCGCTATTTTTTCACAGGCACAGGTGACGGAAACATATTTTTGCCGGTAAAATTCAGCGTAATCTGCCTTAGAATAATCTATTTAATAGGGTTAATGGAATATAAAGACAAAGGCAGTTTTTCAGTTGAGGAACAAATCAGGCTTTGCTACACCTTTAGCAAGGAAGTTGAACACAGCGAAGAAAATATGAATATTTTCCTTGAGGATATATCCCTTGGAATGATTTAAACGAACAGGAGAATAAAAGTGAAACTTGATTTTATAGACAAAGGAAATGAATTTGATTTTGGCAGAACCTCTGACGACTATGCAAAATACCGTGACATATATCCAAAGAGTATGTATAACAAGCTGATTATGTTGGGCATTGGAAAACAGGGTCAAAAAATCCTTGATTTAGGTAGTGGTACGGCAGTTTTGCCCCTGAATATGTATCACACAGGGGCAAAATTCACAGCAACGGATATTTCGGAAAATCAAATTGAATACGGAAGAAAAATTGCACAGGAAAGAAATATCCAAAACATTGATTTTAAGGTTTGCTCCGGCGAGGACACAGGCTTTGAGGACAACACCTTTGATGTTGTTACCGCTGTACAATGCTTTCAATATTTTAACGCAGATAAAGCCACAAAGGAAATCAAAAGAGTACTAAAGCCAAACGGACTGTTTTGCAAAATCTTTATGGATTGGCTACCCTTTGAGGACGAAGTCATTAAAGAAATGGAAAGTCTTGTCCTAAAATACAACCCAAGCTGGAACGGTTGCGGTTTTGAAAAATTCCGTTACAACTATCCCGAATGGGCGGAAAACGGCTTTAACATTGAAACTATCCATTCCTACGACACCGTTCTCAACTTCACAAAAGATGCTTGGATTGGCAGGATAAAAAGCTGTCGTGGTATCGGCGCAAGTCTGCCAAAGGAACAAATTGCAGAGTTTGAAAAGGAATACCGTTTATTACTGGAAAAGTACCACACCGACACCCTTAATCTAAAGCACCAAATACATATAGAAATCTATAAATCAACAAAGTGTTATTAACAGGTAGGTATTACTATGAACATATTATTTGCCAGACACGGTAAGACAGAGTGGAATGAAAATAATAAGGTTTGCGGAACATCAAATATACCACTATCCAACGAAGGAATTGAGCAGGCAAAAATTCTTGCTGAAAAACTTTTAAAAGAAAACATTGATATTATATTTAGTTCCCCCCTATCAAGGGCATTACAGACAAGTAAAATTATTTCGTCTGTTTGTAATGCACCAGTAATAATTGACAATAGATTAATTGAACAAGACTATGGAATTTATGAAGGTGTTTGCCGACAAAATGAGGATTTTTTAAATAACAAAAGAAACTTTGCATATAAGTATCCTAACGGTGAATCAATGTTACAGGTTGCCACACGAGTTTATCCTTTTATCGATGAAATTAAGAAAAAATATCCAAACAAAAATATATTAATACTTTCCCATGGCGGCATTTGCAGAGTTATTAAAACTTACTTTTGTGATATGGTTAATGAGGATTTCTTCCACTATACTTTAAAAAATGCAGAATATGAAAAATATATTATTTAGGAGCTACAAATGAAACTGATAAAACCTGACATAAGGTATTACCATTCATTTTTGGATGCAATTACTGATTGTATTTATCCCACATATAAAAATCCCTCAGAGTCTATCTGAGGGATTTTTACTGTCAATATCTAATTTTTTAATCAAAAGCCTCTTCAAGGAGTTGTGACATACTGTATTCCTTTTCTTTTTTGCTCTTAATCTTTATGGTCAGGGTGATTGCGCTGAGGATTGCAAACACAAGGGCAAATGCACCCAGGACAAGCATAATATGGGTTATATCCTGTCCTGTTGCAATAGTCCTTCTGAAGCCGTCAACTGCATACGAGAATGGAAAGAATGGATTTAGACTGCTGTAAATCTGTGGTGACAAATCAAGAGGATATGTACCACCTGCACATCCAAGCTGAATTACAAGTATTACAAGCAACAGGAATGAGCCGATTTTTCCAAGCAAAATGTTGAAGAAATATACAATACAAGTAAATGCAAGGCTGGTCATAATTGAAAGTGCAACTGTTCTGCCCAGATATGCAGGGTTAAATCCGTTAATTGCCACAAGAAGTCCCACCAGCAAAGCTCCTGAACCAACTGCAAAGATTAACACTTCCGATACTTTTCTCACCCATCTCTTTCGGTCTTTTCTGATTCGCATCGGGTCTTTTTCAACGCCTGTCAAAATACAGAAAGCCAGTGCTGCGACCCAAAGTCCTGCACACATCATATATGCAGCCATAGCAGAACCGTTATTATCCACCGTTGTAACCTGTGTTTCCTGTGTGCTGACGGGGGATGCAAACATTTCCTTTGACTTTTGTGAAATTGTAGTTCCCTTTGCGGTATCTGCACCCTCTTTTAGCCCTGTTTTTAGGGTTTTAACTCCTGTGTTAAGAGTGCCAAGACCTTCTCCCACTTGAACAGAGCCGTCATACAGCTTGCCGGCACCGTCGGAAATTTGTGTTGCCCCGTCATTTAGCTTTTTACTTCCGTCAGTTAACAAAGCCGAGTTACTTGCAAGTTTTTCAGTACCATTTGATAGTTCAGTTGAGCCTGTGAAAAGCTGATTTATACCTGTTGTCAGGGTTGGGACATTTGATTTCAACTTGTTTGCACCCTTTGACAGTTCAGTTGCTCCGCTGTTTAATGTTTCGTTGTTATCTGTCAGTTTTCCACTGCCCTTTTGCAAAGAAGAAACACCGTCTGTGTAACTTTTTACACCCTTACTCAATGTAGCAGAGCCGTCCTTAAGGCTTTTTGCTCCGTTCTTAAGGGTTTCGCTGTTGCTGTCAAGGGTTGCTGTTCCCTGTGCAAGGGTTGCAACTCCGCCTGTGTACTGACTCAATCCACTGCCAAGGGTTTCTGCTCCCGACTTTAGAGCTTTTGCGCCCTGTGACAAATTGCTACTGTTGCTGTCAAGTGTGTTTATTCCATTAGCAAGGAAGTCAACTCCATTTGAGTATTCCATAATTCCTGTCTTGAAATCACCTGTTCCGCTGTTTAGCTTTGTTGCACCTGTGTCAAGCTGTTCAGCACCGGGCAGAAGTTTAGTGTCAAAAGCGTTCTTTACATTGGAAAGTCCACCGTACAGGTTAGTAATCTGTTCACTTGCTGTTGGAAGTAAAATCTTTGAATTACTGCTGATAGTTTTTACGCTCTCCTTTACCGTTTCAAATGATTTTGCAGTTTCCTTGGCAGATTTTCCTCCATTACTTAAGTTCGTTGAGGCATTTTCTAAGTTTGTCTTTGCAGAATTAAGATTATTACCAATTTCCTCTACCGGCTCGCCAATACCTGCAAGTATTTCATTTTGAACAGATGAATCAAGGCTTTTAAACCACTCTGCATTTTTTATTGTTGCAATTTGATTATTTAGTATAGATATCTGTTCTCCTGCACCTGCAAGGTCACCACCAAGGGATGTTAAATTCTCTCCTGTTTTTTCTAAGTCGCTTTGCAGTGAGGAGCTTCCCCCTGACTCTATCCCCTTTTCAAGGTTGGTTATTCCTGTGTTTAGGCTTTCTAAACCGCCTGTTAGTGCCTTTAGCTTTTCTTTGTTTTCCGCTGTTACAGAGGAATTAAGACTGTGGGAAATTTGGGATAGTCCTGTCTTTAGGTTTGAAGTGCCTGTGCTTAATTCCGATGAGGCTGACTCAAGATTGTTTGCTCCTGTTCTTATTTTTTCAGAATTAGAAGTGAGGGTTTTCGCCCCGTCATTTGCACTTTTCACACCTGATGTGTAGGTGTCAATTCCTGTGCTTAATGTTTCCGCACCTGTGGTTAGCTCTGTAATCCCCGAATTAAGTGATGATGAGCTTTCGTCAAGTGTTTTTGCACCTTCGTTAGCACTTTTTACACCGTCGGTATAGGATGTAATCCCTGTCAAAAGGGTGTTACTTCCCGTATAAAGGGATTTTCCTCCGTTTACAAGGGCGGATGAATTTTTGTTAAGAGTTTTTGCACCTGTGTTAACCTGTGAAACACCATCTGTGTAGGTTACAAGACCTTTTCTCAGACTGTCGCCACCGTCAGCCAATGCAGTTATACCATTTGACAATGCCGGTACTTTTCCCTTTAGGGTGTTTATTCCGCTGTTTAATTTGTTTGCACCTGTGTTAACATCACACACACCCTGTGTATAGGTAACAATTCCTTTGTTAAGGGAATTTGCCCCATCATTAAAGGTTACGGAACTGTCGGACAAGGTTTTTAGGTTAGTGGTCAACTCCCCATTGCCCTTTTTTAGCCTTGCAACTCCGCTGTTAATCTCCCCTGCACCGTCTACTGCATCATAAAGGCTGTCGGCTGTGTCGCCGATGCTGTCAAACACAGTTTGGGTATATGTTTGAGTTACAGTGTTTTCAATCTCTTCCTTAATCTTTTCAAGAGCAGTTGAGCTCATCTTTGATGCTATGTAGTTTTTGCCCGGATTGGTGGAATATTTTAAATTCAACTTCTTTGGATTGTCTGTCATAAGGGTGGTGGCGTTATGTGAAAAATCCTTTGGAATATCAATAACCATATAGTAGGTTCCGTTTTCAATGCCCTCTTTGGCAACCTTATCGCTGACAAAGTTAAACTTTAGGGAATCGTTATCCCTTAGTTTATCCACAAGGTCACTGCCGATTGAAAGCGTCTTGCCGTTATACCTTACCTCTTTGTCGTGGTTTACCACAGCAACAGGCAAATCCCCTATGTTGCCATATGGGTCCCACATAGAACCCAAAAATATACAGGCGTATATTGATGGGATAAGCATAACAACACACAGTGCTATGATAGGCAAAACCTTGAGTATGAAAGTCCTTTTCTTTTCACTCATAAATATCACCTCAAAAAATATTTAACATAGTGTTGATTTCTTGATTATTTTCTATTATACTAAGAACAAAGCAAAACACAATAAGCAATTTGCAACAATAAGATTAATAATCAACAGTATGTATATTTGATGTTGAGAAAGGTAAAAATTTATGGGTACACAGGACAGAAGAATCAGAAAAACAAGGGCGGTTTTAAAAAACGCACTACTTTCATTGATGAAAGAAAAAAGCGTAAAGCACATTACGGTTAAGGAGTTGTGCGACAGGGCTGATATTAACAGGGGAACATTTTATCTTCACTATGCCGATGTGTTTGATATGCTGGAAAAAATTGAGGACGATATGTTTAGTGAGCTTAACGAGTACATTGAAATGGCCGGAAAAAACGAAGAGGCACTTAGCGAAAGCCTGTTTAAAAACATCTTTTCATTTGTTAAGGAAAACAGCGAATTTTGCTCCGTTATGCTTTCTGACAGGGGAGAAATCGGCTTTATCAAAAAGCTCCTCACATTTTTGCACGACAAATTTACAAGCAGGTTCGGCGATACACCCCTCACAGAATTATACTTTTCATTTATTGTTTACGGGTTCATAGGCTTAATCGAAACATGGCTAAACACAGGTATGAATGAAACACCGGAGGAAATGGCTGTAATATGCGAAAAGATAATTCAAAATAAAATACGAGAACAGCTTTAGTAATGTTCTGATTATAAAAAAATAAAGGGGCAAAATGTACAAAAGCAATAATTTTACATTAAGGTTTTGTAAAACAGGCAAAAAAATCAGGTATAATGGCGAAAAATGCTTGATTAAAAGAGGAAAAAGATTTATAATGACCTTGTATGAGAAAACTCTCAAACAAATCAAAGAAAGGAGTTAAGTACAATGAACTATTCAAACGAAGTAATGAATATGTGTACTGTAACAAAGGGACCCAAGCACGGTCCTGCACCTATTCCTGAAGAGGGAAGATGGGTTAAGGCTTATGAAATCAAAGACATTTCCGGTTTCTCACACGGTATTGGCTGGTGCGCTCCTCAGCAGGGTGCCTGCAAAATATCACTGAATGTAAAAGACGGTATTGTTGAAGAGGCTCTTGTTGAAACAATCGGTTGCTCCGGTATGACTCACTCCGCAGCTATGGCTGCCGAAATTCTTCCGGGCAAAACACTTTTGGAATGCTTGAACACAGACCTTGTTTGTGACGCAATTAACACAGCTATGAAGAACATCTTTGAACAGCTTGTTTACGGCCGTTCACAGACAGCTTTCTCAGAGGACGGACTTCCTGTTGGAGCAGGCCTTGAGGACCTTGGTAAGGGACTTCGCTCACAGGTTGGTACAATGTTCTCCACAAAGGAAAAGGGCGTTCGTTTTATGGAGATGGCAGAGGGCTATGTTCTTAAGACTGCTCTTGACGAAAATGACGAAGTTATCGGTTACCAGTTTGTAAAGCTGGGCAAGATGATGGAAGATATCCGCCACGGTGTTTCACCTGATGAAGCTTATAAAAACAACATCGGTCAGTACGGTCGCTTTGACGGCGCTGCTAAGTACATTGACCCAAGAGAAGAATAATCGGTAAGGAGGAGCTTTAATTATGGCAGTTACATTTGAAAGTAAAGAAAGAAGAATGCCAAAGATTGAGAAGTGCCTTGCCGAATACGGTATTGCATCTCTCGAAGAGGCAAGACAGATTTGTTTAGACAACGGCTTTGACCCTGACGAAATCGTAAAGGGTGTTCAGCCAATCGCATTTGAAAACGCAAGCTGGGCTTACACACTTGGCTGTGCTATCGCAATCAAAAAGGGCGTTAAGTCCGCCGCTGATGCAGCTGAAGCTATCGGTGTTGGTCTTGAAGCATTTACAATCCCCGGTTCTGTTGCAGAGCAGAGAAATGTTGGTCTTGGCCACGGTAACCTTGGCGCAATGCTCCTTAGGGACGAAACAAAGTGCTTTGCATTCCTTGCAGGTCACGAATCCTTTGCAGCTGCTGAGGGCGCTATCGGTATTGCAAGAAACGCTAACAAGGCAAGAAAGGAACCACTCAGAGTTATCCTTAACGGTCTTGGTAAGGACGCAGCTTACATCATTTCAAGAATCAACGGTTTTACATATGTAGAAACTGACTTTGATTTCTTCACAAGCGAGCTTAAGGTTGTTCGTGAGGTTAAGTTCTCCGACGGTGAAAGATCAGCTGTTCGTTGCTACGGTGCTAACGATGTTCGTGAGGGCGTAGCAATTATGCAGAAAGAAAATGTTGGTGTTTCCATCACTGGTAACTCAACTAACCCAACTCGTTTCCAGCACCTTGTTGCAGGTACATACAAGAAGTGGGCTATCGAAAACGGCGTTCAGTACTTCTCCGTTGCATCCGGCGGTGGTACAGGTCGTACACTTCACCCTGACAATATGGGCGCAGGTCCTGCTTCCTACGGTCTTACAGACTCAATGGGCAGAATGCACGGTGACGCTCAGTTTGCAGGTTCTTCTTCTGTTCCTGCTCACGTTGAGATGATGGGTCTTATCGGTATGGGTAACAACCCAATGGTAGGCGCAACAGTTGCATGTGCAGTTGCAGTTTACGAAAGCGTAAACAAGTAATTCATTACTTTTTCAATATCAAAAAAATTACGGACTTCCCTTTGGAGGTCCGTTTTTTGTTTTGTTCCTCATTTTTATACTTACACTCTTTAAATCCCCTATTTAAGGGGCAACCTAAACATATACAAATACCTATGCAATGGCTTATTTGTTAAATCTGCGTGAATGCCCTCTGTTTTAGCACCGATATTTCTATATTTTTTACACAAAAAAATAATTGAATATTGTCAAAATGTGTTGTATAATAACTTTATATTTTCTTTTTAGATAGATAAGACAGAGGGTGCAGATAATATGAAGCTTTTAGAGGATAAAATTCTTAAGGACGGTCACATTGGCAAGGGCAATGTTTTAAAGGTTGACAGCTTTTTAAACCACCAGATTGACACCGCCTTTATTTGTGAGCTGGGCAAGGAATTTCACAGACTCTATAAGGATGAAAAAATCACAAAAATCCTCACCATTGAGGCATCGGGAATTGGTATTGCCTGTTTGACTGCACAGTACTTTAATGTTCCTGTTGTTTTTGCAAAGAAAACTCCAACGGTTAATATATATGCCGACATCTACACCTCTAAAGTTAGCTCCTTTACCCACAAAAAGGACTACGACATCTATGTATCAAAGCAGTTTATTAATAAGGACGACCATATTCTCATAATTGACGACTTCCTTGCAAAGGGCAGTGCATTGTCAGCCCTCATTAACCTTATCAATGACGCAGGTGCCAAAACTGTTGGGGCAGGCATTGTTATTGAAAAGGCTTTTCAGGAGGGCGGTAAGATTATCCGTGATATGGGCGTCAGAGTTGAGTCATTGGCAAGGATTCAGGAAATGACCGAGGACGGCGGTATCGTTTTCACCGATTAATTAATTTGGATTCAGAGGGCAATGCTCTTTGATATATATTTTTGAGGAGGACTTTGAAATGTTCAAAAAGTTATTATCAATCGCACTGGTTGCACTAATGGCACTTTCATTTTCTGTTGCTTTCACAGGCTGTGATTCCGACAAGAAAAGCGAAAGTGAAGACGGTCTGAAGTTTGGTTTCATCTATCTTCACGATGAAAACTCAACCTACGACAACAACTTCTTAACAGCTGCTAAAGAGGCTTGTGAGAAGATGGGTGTTGAAATCATCAACAAGACAAACATCGACGAAAGCGACGCTTGTAAAGAGGCTGCTCTTGACCTTGTTGACCAGGGTTGCGACATCATCTTTGCCGACAGCTTTGGCCACGAGGACTTTATGATTGAGGCTGCCAAGGCTAACCCTGATGTTCAGTTCCTACACGCAACAGGTACAAAGGCTCACACAGAAAAGCTTGACAACTTCCACAATGCTTTCGCATCAATCTACGAGGGTCGTTACCTTGCAGGTATTGCAGCAGGTATGAAGATTAACGAAATGATTGACGGCGGTAAGATTACAAAGGACGAGGCTAAGATGGGCTATGTTGGCGCTCACCCATATGCTGAGGTTAAGTCCGGCTACACATCATTCTATCTCGGTGCAAAGTCAGTTTGCCCAACAGTTACTATGGAAGTAACATTTACAGGTTCTTGGTATGACGAAACTCTTGAGAAAGAGGCTGCAAAGAAGTTAATCTCTGACGGTTGTGTTCTTATCAGCCAGCACGCTGACTCAATGGGTGCTCCAACAGCTTGTGAATCCTCTAATGTTCCTAACGTTTCCTACAACGGTTCAACAGTTAAGGCTTGTCCTAACACATTTATCGTTTCTTCAAAGATTAACTGGGCTCCATACTTCGAGTATGCTATCAACTGCGTAAAGGACGGCAAGGCTATCGACACAGACTGGACAGGCACAGTTGCAACAGGCTCAGTTGAGCTTACAGAGGTTAACGAAAAGGCTGCCGCAAAGGGCACTCAGGAGGCTATCGACAAGGCAATGGCTGACCTTGAGTCCGGCAAGGTAAAGGTGTTTGACACAGCTAACTTCACAGTTAAGGGCAAGGCTCTTACATCATACAAGGCTGATGTTGATTCTGACCCAGAATTCAAGGGCGACACAGAGGTTATCAAGGACGGCGTGTTTGAGGAATCAAAATATCGTTCAGCTCCATACTTTGACATTGATATCGACGGAATTTCTGTTATTGAATAATTATAGATATCAGGTCACAATATAAACCGATTATTCCGTGGCCGTTTTGTACGGTCACGGATAATTTTTTTAGGAGGCATTATGGCTGAAGCTTTGGCATTGGAATTAAAAGGAATAACCAAAACCTTTGGCAGTGTTGTTGCAAACAAGGATGTTGACCTAAAGGTATACAAGGGTGAAATCCTCTCTATACTGGGAGAAAACGGCTCCGGCAAAACAACACTTATGAATATGGTTTCGGGCATTTACTACCCCGATTCAGGGGAGATTTTAGTGGACGGTAAAAATGTCGTTATCAGTTCGCCAAAGGACGCATTTGCATACAAAATCGGAATGATACATCAGCACTTTAAGCTTGTTGATGTTTTTACCGCTACACAAAATATTGTTTTGGGAATTAAGGACGGAAAGTATAGCATTAAGGCTGTTGAAAAAAGGGTACGGGAAATCACCGAAAAGTACGGCTTTAACATTGACCTTAACAAGAAGATTTACGAAATGTCTGTATCCGAAAAGCAGACGGTGGAAATTATCAAGGTGCTGTACAGAGGTGCGGATATACTTATCCTTGACGAGCCTACCGCTGTACTTACACCCCAGGAAACACGAAAGCTGTTTGATATTCTCCGCAAAATGAAAAAGGACGGAAAGTCCATTATCATAATCACCCACAAGCTTCACGAGGTGCTGGATATTTCCGACAGGGTTACAATACTGAGAAAAGGCGAGTATGTGGGCACTGTTGAAACTAAAGACGCAACGGAAAGTTCCCTCACTGAAATGATGATGGGTGAAAAGGTAGAGCTTAACATAACCCGTGAGGAACCGAAAAAACTCACAGAAAGACTTGTTGTGGAAAACCTTACCGTCATCAAGAGTGACGGCACTGTTGCCCTTGACAATGTAAAGTTCAACGCATACGGCGGAGAAATTTTAGGCGTTGCAGGTATTTCAGGTTGCGGTCAAAAGGAACTGCTGGAGTCTATTGCAGGACTTCAAGTAACCACAAAGAAATCAAGTATTCTGTACAAGCCTGACGACTTAGGTCCTCAACAGCTTGTGGGAAAAACACCGAGAGAAATCAGAAAATTGGGTGTTGCCCTGTCATTTGTTCCCGAGGACAGACTTGGTATGGGACTTGTGGGAAATATGGACATTATCGACAATATGATGCTCCGTTCCTACAAAACAGGCAGAGGCTCTTTCCTAAACAGAAAACAGCCAAAGTCCCTGGCAACTGAAATTATCGAAAGCTTGGAGGTTGTTACTCCAAGTGCCTCCACACCTGTCAGAAGGCTGTCGGGCGGTAATGTTCAAAAGGTGCTTGTAGGCAGAGAAATCTCCTCTGCACCAAAGGTGCTTATGGTAGCCTACCCTGTAAGAGGACTTGATATTAACTCCTCATACACCATATATAATCTCCTTTCGGAGCAAAAGAAAAACGGAACATCCATTATTTTCGTTGGTGAGGACTTGGATGTACTCCTTGAGCTTTGCGACAGGATTATGGTTATTAACTCAGGCAGAATTACCGGTATTGTAGACGGCAGAACTGCAACTAAGGAAGAAATCGGTCTGCTTATGACAAAAAGCGTAGAAAGGGAGGAAAACAATGAATAAGACAAAAAATCACCAGCCACTGGTTCATATTTCCAAACGAGATTCCCTCCCTATGTACAAATCCTGGGCAATTCGTGGTCTGGCTATCCTGGCCGCACTGGTTGTGGCAGGTATCATCACAATGCTTTTAACAGGGGAAAACCCAATAACGGTTTACACAACAATGGTAAAGGGCGCATTCGGCACAAGCAGACGAATTTGGAGCTTACTGCAAAGCCTTGCAATGCTACTATGCATCTCACTTGCTGTTACTCCTGCATTTAAGATGCGATTTTGGAATATCGGCGCAGAGGGTCAGGTGCTTATCGGCGGTTTGGCTACTGCCGGTTGTATGATTACCCTTGGGGACAAAATACCAAACGCACTTTTGATACTTGTAATGATTGCCGCAAGTATTACAGGCGCTGCAATTTGGGCGCTTATTCCTGCATTTTTCAAGGCAAAATTCAACACCAACGAAACACTTTTTACACTTATGATGAACTATGTTGCCATTCAGCTTGTTTCCTACTTTGAAATGTACTGGGAAAATCCAAAGGGTTCAAGTAACATAGGTATTATCAACCAAAGCACTCACGCAGGCTGGTTACCTACTATTGGCAACTATGAGTATCTTCTCAATATAATTGTAGTTTTGGCTTTAACAATATTTATGTACATTTACCTTAAGTACAGCAAACAGGGATACGAGCTTACGGTTGTTGGCGAAAGTGAAAACACAGCAAGGTACATCGGTCTGAATGTAAAGAAAGTAATTATGAGGACAATGATTTTGTCCGGCGCAATCTGCGGTATTGCAGGACTTCTCCTTGTTGGCGGTACAAACCACACAATCACAACCACCACAGCAGGGGGCAGAGGCTTTACCGCCATTATGGTATCTTGGCTTGCAAAATTCAACCCAATCTATATGATTTTAACCGCTTTCCTAATCACGTTCCTACAGTCGGGGGCGGGAGAAATCTCAACAGTATGCGGGTTAAATGAGTCCTTCTCCGACATCATCACAGGCATTATTCTCTTCTTCATCATCGGCTGTGAGTTCTTCATCAACTACAAGATGCATTTTCGTTTTTCTCATAAGGAGGTAAAATAAATGATAGCAACACTTATACAGCGTGCAGTAGTACAGGGTATTCCCCTGTTATTCGGCTCTACCGGCGAAATTTTGACAGAAAAATCCGGCAACCTTAACCTTGGTATTCCGGGCATAATGTATGTAGGCGGTATCAGCGGTGTTATCGGTGCTTTCCTTTACGAAAACTCCCTTGCTACCCCTGAGGACGCAAACGGCTTTCTTGCTATTTCAATACCTTTGCTTTGCAGTATTTTAGGTTCGCTTATTATGGGACTTATATACTGCTTCCTCACCGTTACACTTAGGGCAAACCAAAATGTTACAGGTCTTGCAATGACAACCTTTGGTGTTGGCTTTGGTAACTTTTTCGGCGGTTCGCTGATAAAGCTTGTTGACTCAGATGTTCCCTCAATCACACTTACAACAACAAGCAACTACTTCAGGACAACCCTCCCCTTTGCGGAGTCAACAGGTTGGTTTGGTAAGATATTTTTATCCTACGGCTTTTTGGCTTATGCCGCAATTATCATCGCCCTGGGTTGCTCATTCTTCCTGAACAGAACCCGTGGTGGCTTACACCTGAGAGCTGTTGGCGAAAATCCTGCAACAGCAGATGCCGCAGGTATCAGCGTTGAAAAGTCAAAGTACCTTGCCACCTGTATCGGCAGTGTAATTGCCGGCTTTGGCGGACTTTACTATGTAATGGACTACGCCAACGGAGTATGGTCAAACGACGGCTTCGGCGACAGAGGCTGGCTTGCAATAGCCCTTGTAATCTTTGCAATTTGGAAACCAAAGTCAGGTATTTTAGGCTCAATCCTCTTCGGCGGACTGTACATCATCTACCTGTTCATTCCGGGACTTGCACTTAGAACACAGGAACTTTTCAAAATGCTACCATATGTTGTTACTATTGTAGTACTTATCATTGTCAGCATCAGAAACAAAAAAGAAAACCAAGGTCCACAGTCCCTGGGACTATCCTACTTTAGAGAAGAACGGTAGAACATACAAACTGACAAAAATATATTTGTAATAACATACTATCAGTCCTTAAAAATGGCATAAACAAGCTGTTTTTGAGGACTTTTCTTTGATAAGAATTCACCAAATTAAAAATTGATAAATTTTCTTGATTAATCATCTGTTTAGAGTTACAATAAAGTTGAAGGAGGCGTTATTATGAGCGATAAGGTTTATACACTTGATGAGATTATTAAAAAAGTAAGTCCAATAGCATTACAATACGGTATTGAGCGCATTTATCTTTTTGGCTCATATGCCCGTGGAGAGGCAACCGCCGACAGCGACCTTGATTTCAGAATTGATGCACCAACCATAAAATCCTTATTTCAGTTAGGTGCATTATACACAGCTTTTGAGGACGCATTTGACAAAAAGTTGGATTTGGTAATGACATCATCTTTAAAATACAACAAGGATAAGTTGTTCCTAAAGAATATGAGAAAGGAAGAAAAAATAGTTTATGAGGCAAGTTGATAAGAACACACAGGTGCTTTCTCATATGTATAATTATTGCGATAAAATTTCTCATACAATAGAACGGTTTGGTGCTGATTTTGATGTTTTTGCCAATGACAGTGACTATATGGACTCTATTAGTATGAATATACTTCAAATCGGCGAGCTTGTTTCAAAGCTGACTGACGAATTTATTACTGCTACTAACCATTTAATTCCATGGAGAGAAATGAAAGCAATGAGAAACTTCTTTGCACACGATTACGGCTCAATGAATATTGACATAATATGGGAAACTGCCATTAACGATATTCCATATGTTAAGGATTTTTGCAGACCATATTATGAGGAATATCAAAAAGCCTGTGCGGAGATAGAGGATACAAAATTTGATTAAACAACTATACATTATATACAAATCTAAAAAACGGCTTAAACCCAGTGTTTAAGCCGTTTCTTATTGTCTGTTTTACTTTTTATCCACACTTTTTACATAAATATCATCAATCATTTTATAGTCGCTTTCCGATATTTTGTACATCACATCGGAGTCTGTTCCGGCGGAGATGTGGTTTGCGTCGTATACTGTAATATTCCACTTGATTTTGTCACCGCTGTATGCTTGCAGCCGAATTCCTCCGTCAAAATCCTCTGTTTCCGTTGAACTTTCTGCCTTTGATAAAATGTCTGTGACTCTCTTTTTGTCGCTGTCATTTAAGAATATTTCTTTTTCGTCAGGTGTAATAATGGACAGCTTTTCTATCTTTGAGAAATCCACCTCTTGGGTAATGGACTTTTCGTTACATCCACCCATTAGTGCAACCATAAAAATTGCCAACAAAATATGGGTTAATGACCTTTTCATTTTAGCACCTCCAAAATTTGATTTAGTGCGTTGTAATCAATGAAATCTACCTGTTTATTAAAGGTTTCAATCATTGCCTTTACCTCTGCTGTTTTCTTCTCCTCGGGGAGATTTTTTGCTTTGTTGTACAGCAAAGTCATCATTGTTTTGTGCTTGAAATTCAGCTTTTTGTAGTCAATGCCACCCCTTAAATGAAAAATCTCCGCTCTATCAAATATTTCGTCAGTCACCTGTCTTTTAATGGACTGTTTGATGTTATCTGTATTTTCCCTGTCCGTTACATCAGCCAAGCCAACGGTAACTATGAAAAGCTTTGCTTTCTTCGGCAATGCCTTAACAGTCTGCTTTAAGCCCTTTACTCCCCCTGCATACAGTCCTCCAAAGTGAATAACAGTATCATAGGGTGACAAATCCTTGATTTCCTTGTAACTAATCAAAGGAATTTCTGTCATCTGCGACAGCTTTCTTGCATAGCTTTCTGTTGTTCCGTAATTACTTCCGTATATAATTATACCGTCCATATGGTTCCCTCCTGTAAATCTCACACTATAAGCCAATTTTACCCAATTATTTTACCATAGAAAAAAATATTTGTCCATAAAATAACCGGCAACATCACTTGATGCTACCGGCTTTTCTGCTTAAAATAACCTATTTCACCTTAACCCTTAGGCTCAGTGTTTTTACACCGTTGACCTTTACCTTTAAGGTTGTAGTGCCTTTCTTCAAGCCTTTGATTGTTATTGTTTTGGCAGATGTTTTTGAGGTTATTTTTGCGTACTTTGTGTTTGTGTATTTGTTGTTTATGGCACTTGCTTTGCCTGTTAATGTTACCTTTACGGTTTTGCCTTTCTTTACGGATACAGTTGTTTTAGAAAGCTTTGGGGAAGAATTAACTGTCACCCTGCAAGTCAGCTTTTTGCCTGTTGTAAGTGTTGCGGTAATTTGGGCTGTACCCTTGTTAAGAGAAGTCACTTTTCCGCTTTTTACTGTGGCAATCTTTTTGTTTGAGGTTGACCAGCTTTTTACTGCACCATTCGTCACTTTTAATGTTCTTACCGTACCTGCATTTGTACTGAATTTTGTTAAGGAAATTTTAGGAACTTTTATAGAAGGTGATGCAGGTACGGTAGTAACAGGTTGGGTTGTGGGAACGGTTGTAACAGGCACGGTTGTGGGTGGGGTTAAAGGCAAAGTTTCCTGTGGAACGGTTGGCTCTGTTACAAAGTCCTCAGGTGACGGCTCGCTGAATGTAATTGTGTTGTCCTTGGCATAGGTTTCAGGTGTGGTGTCTGTGTAGCCGTATATGGTAATATCAGTAGTTTGCTTTAGATAGCTTTCTGTTGAAGTTGTGGAAACATTGGTATAGCCAATGCACTTTTTTCCTAAGGTTGGGTTTGTCTTGTAAAATACAACCTTGCTGAGATTATCGCAGTTTGCAAATGCGTAGCTTCTTACCTCTGTAACTGTCAAAGGCATAATCACTTTCTTTACGGCAGTGCCGTAAAATGCCCTAAGTCCGATTACCTTTACATTGTTAAGGTTAATATTTTCAAGTGCTTTACAGTTTTTAAAGGCACTTTCCCCGATTTCCGTCACAAGGTCAGGGATTGTAATGCTCTGTAATGCTGTACAGCCGTAAAAAGCCTGTTTTTTTATCTCCTGCATATTGACGGAGAAAAATACATTTTTAAGTGAAGTGCAACTATTGAAAGCATTGTCCTCTACCGATGTAATGCTTTCAGGCATCTGTACCGTTTCAAGGGAAGTGCTTTTAAAGAACAGGTACGGCGACACACTTGTCATTGAATTTGACAAAACTACCTTTTTAAGCCTTGTAGTATTGTCAAAGGCATTGTCAGAGGCTTTTGATACTGTTGACGGAACATAGTAGCAGTCGCTTTCCTTTGCATACGGATACCTTATCAATTCTGTTTTATCCTTGTTTAAAAGCACACCGTCAATGTCTGAAAATACAGCATTTTCGCTGTCAACATTATAGCTTTCAAGTGAACTGCAACCGTAAAATACACCGTAATAAAACTTTGTTACAGAGGACGGAATTTTAATGTTTACAAGGGATTTGCAATAGCTAAAGGAAAATCCGTTCAAAGTGGTAACTGACGAGCCTATTGTCACATCCTTAAGATTGGAGCATTCCTTGAAACAGTAGTTGGGAATTTCACTTAATGAGTTTGAAACGGTAATCTTTTGCAGGGAAACACATTTGGAAAAGGCAGATTCACCCATTTCTGTTACGCTGTCGGGAACTACTGCGGACACAATTCCTCTGCAATTATAAAAGGCATATTTGCCTATTTTCTTAACAGCTGAACCGATTTTTAGGGTTTCAAGTCCTGTACAGTTTTCAAAGGCGTAGTCGCCTATGGTTTCCACGGTGTTTGGAATTGTAATTCCCGACAAAACCTTGGCGTTTTGAAATGCATAGTTGCCGATAGACTTAAGTGTTGAGGACAGGGTGATTTTTCCGGCTTTTGAGTCCTTAAAGGCTTTGTCTGCTATTGCAGTTACAGCAAAGCCGTAAATTTTAGCGGGAACGGAATACTCCGAAAAATCTCCGTTATATCCCGTAATTGTAATTTTACCGTCAACCACAGTCTTTTTTAGCGAAGCATAGGAACGGTATCCGTCACAGCTAAAGTTATTTTTTTCATCTCTAAAGCCAAAGGATGCGTAAAGGGCAAAAATGTGAGCATAACTGCCCTTTTCGCCGTAAACAGTTGCACTTCTTGTATAGTTCAAATCTGTGCTTACAATATTGTTGCTTGGTACAGCCTCAAGGGTGCTTGGAAGAAAAATTTTCTTTGGCTCACATCCCATAAAGGCGTTATCTGCAATTATTGCTACACCCTCTTCAATGTGGAGTTCATCCGTCACCTTTAGCCCTGCAAAGGTGTTTGGACGGATAATTGTCATAGAACAGGGAACAGAAAGATTTTTCATTACAACACCGTTAAAGCAGTCTGTGCCGATATTGGAGCAGGATGTGGGAATTTTGAATTCCGTAATACTTTCGCAGTTGGAAAACGCTCCGTTTCCAAGTGAGGTATATTTATCCGAAAGTGTAAGGTCGGACAAATTTGTGCAGTAACAAAAGCAGTAATTTCCAATTGAGGCAGCGCCTGCGGCTGAAAACTTTTTCATATTATTGCAACCGCTAAAGGCATACTTGCCTAATAAATTAACAGTTTTTGGGAGAACAACACTTTCAAGAGTGCTGATTGAGTCAAAGGCATAGTCGCAAACCTTGTAAAGATTTTTGTCAAAGCTGCTTGGAACAGAAAAGTTCTTTATGCCTGACTGCCTTGGGCAAAGTACAATTTGACTGTAATTGTACTCATCTGTATAGATTAGTGCTGAATTAATTACCGAATAGTTTTTGTTGCTTTTATCAACAGTTATTTCCTTTAGATTTTTGAGATAATACATAGCCGAAGGCTCTATATATTCAAGGTTTGCAGAAAAATTAAACTTTTCAATGGAAACACATCCGTTGAAGATGTTAGTTTCTATACGCTTAACCCTTGAGTCAACAGTAACCTCAACAGGATTTCTGCCCGTAGGATAGGCTTCAAGCTTTGTCATATCCTTGGTGTAAGCAACACCGTCAACAGAGGTTAAGTATGGGTTGCTGTCGGCAATATTGATGTTCTTAACCAGATAAACATCTTCCCTCAATGCCATATAGACGCTTTTAGTATTGCCGAGAAAGGTGATGGAATTAACAGCACCGTTAAAGTGGAAACAGTAATCGGCAAAATAGTCTAATGTTTCACCAACCACAATGTCCGTTACCTTTTGTCCGAAATACACCTTACCGCTGATGCCTGTAATAGTATAACCGCCTACTTCACAAGGAACATTAGCTGTTCCCTCTTCATCAATAAAGGCATATTCAATATATGCGTTGGTGCTGTCATAGGTGGAAATTGTTATTCCGTCAACGGTAACCTTACCCCCTGAGGGAGCGAGTTCCTCTTTTGCACCTAAGTCAAGTAATGCACCTGACGAGCCTTGTGAAAAGTCTATTGGTGTTATACCTTGTGCATTAATTGAAAGCACAGTACCGGTCAGCATAACAACGCAAATAATTATGCTTATTGCTCTTTTAAAATTTTTCATATTTTCCTCCTACTTTATTCAATGTTGTGAACTTAATGTAAGTATAAGATGCGTAGGCATTTCGGGTTACATATAGCCTCCACCAGAGGGGGGAGGGGGACCGCTTGCGGTGGAAGGAGGGAAAAAGTGTTCTCCTTATCTCTTTTTGTCTTTAGAAGAAAGTGCGGTTATATGTTCTGACTTAAACCTTGTTATCTAAAGACAAAGAAAGATATATTGACTACTTTTTCACTCCCCCAGTCACGCAAGGCGTGACAGCCCCCTCATCCGAGGGAGCCTTTGTTAAGCCCCCAATTTCATCTAACCCATTAGTGTCGATATAGTTCCTACTGTTTTTCTTTAAGTTAACTACATTTCTACTTCACTGTAACCTTTACATTCAAGGTTTTAACTCCGTTCACCCTTACTTTAAGGGTTGTTTTTCCCTTTTTAAGACCTTTGATTGTCAGGGTTTTGGCATTTGCCTTTGAGGTGAATTTGGCGTACTTTGTGTTTGTGTATTTATTGTTAATTGCAGACACCTTGCCACTAAGGGTAATCCTTGCTGTTTTGCCCTTTTTAACAGTTACATTACTTCTGCTTAGCTTTGGGGATGACTTAACTGTTACCTTGCAAGTGAGCTTTTCACCTGTTACAAGGGTTGCGGTAATGGTAGCTGAGCCTTTGTCAAGGGCTGTTACCCTGCCGTTTTTCACAGTAAAAATACCGTTGTCCGAGGTTGACCAGCTTTTCACAGTTCCGTTAGTTACAGTAAGGCTTTTTGCACCGCCCGGCTCCAAGGATAAACCTGTTGCAGAAAGCTTTGGTGCAATTACGCTGACGTTAAACTCATAAACCTCGCCTGTTATCAGCCTTACAATTACAGTGGTACTTCCCGTATCTTTGGCGGTGATTTTTTCCCTGTCAACTGTTGCAACGCTTTGGTCGTTGCTACCTGCGTAAATAATATTTTCAAGGTCTAAAGGAAATGTGTTTCCCTTTCGCAGGTTTACTGTTTGACTGAAGTTTCCACTTACACTCTCCACAAATGTATAACCGTAGTCCTTGCAGTAACTTTCTGCTTTAGAGCCTGACTTTCCGTAAACACTTACACTGCCGTCCGGCGTAAAAACATATTCCTCAATAGTTGTTACAGAGGAAGGAACACTCACTTTTGTAATACCTGTTTTGTAGAAAGCCTCTTTGCCGATTTTAGTAATATTATCGGGAATGTAAATGGTTTTTAAGGCTCTGCAAAGCTTAAAACTGCTTTCGGGTATCTCTGTGATAAATGAGCTAAATTCAAAGTCATTAAGTGAATAGCAGTTATTAAAGCAACTATTTCCTATTGCCTTAAGGGAGTATGCACTTTTAATTTTAGAAAGTGATGAACAGTTGTAAAAGCTGTAATCACCCAAGGTTTTAACTGAATTTGTCAAATTAAATTCCTTAAGTCCTGTGCAGAATGAAAAGGCATAGTCACCAATAGTACTTAGCTTATTTGAATATTTGCTGATTGTAAGCTTTGTACAGTCTGCAAAGGCATAATCCTCTATTTTGGTAAGGGAATTTCCAAAATTGAAATTAGAAAGCTTCTTGCAACCCTTAAATGCACTTTTTCCTATTCTTTCAACAGACATAGGATAGGCGGATATTTTCATTTGCTCACAATTTTCAAAGGCACTTTCTTCAATCATTTTAACAGAACTTGGGAAAGAAAATTCCTTTAGATTACTGCAGTTATAAAATGTACCTTTTTCTATTGCATTTATGGTGTTTGGAAGTGACGCATAGTTAAGGTACTGACAGTCACTAAAGGCATATGAGCCGATATACTTTACATTACTTTGTACAGTTACACTGTTAATTGCCGAATTGCTAAAGGCATAACTTGCAATCTTACTCACATTTTTGCCGATTACAAGGTCTTTCTTCACACTTCCCTTGTACCCCAACAGTATATTGTCCTTGACAACTGCACCGTCAGGCAGGGATTTGTACCATACAGATTCCTTCAGAAAATCCTTTGGCATCTCCCTTACATTTTTTCCAAAGGATATCTCGGTAACCTTGGAAGAATCGTAAAAAACATCTTTCGGCAAAACCTGTACATTGTCCCCAATGACAACCCTTGAAAATTTAAAAGGAACATAGTTAGTTTTTTCTCCTACGGTAGCATTTACCGCATCATAATAAAATGTTCCCTTTGCACTATTCACATCAAAAGCATTACTTCCTATTTCCTTTACAGATGATGGAATAGTCATATCGTTAACATCTGCACTATAATATGCTCCCTTACCTATTGAAGTAACGGTGTTAGGTATTACAACATCTCCCAAGCTATTACAGCCACTAAATGCCCCTTCGCCTATTTGGGTAACACCGCTGTTGATAACAAAGCTTGAAAGCTTAATGCAATTTGAAAATGTCTTTTTCGGAATTTTTGTTATACCTTTGGGAAGTACAGCAGAGGTAAGTTTACTGCAGTTGTAAAAAACATTCTCGCCTAAATACTCTACTGTATCGGGAACTGCAATACTTTCCAAGCCGGAGTTTTCAAAAGCGCATTTGCCGATTGATTTGATATTCTCCGGTATGTCAATTTGCTTAAGATTTCTGCAACCGTGGAAAATATTGCTTGACAGAGTATCAACACCCTTGGGAATATTTACAGATGATAAATAAGAGCAATCATAAAATGCACCCACACCAATATATTTTACGGTCTCGGGAATTTTTACGGAACGAAAGCCACAGCTTCTAAAAGCATAGTTGCCGATGGATTGGAGTTTATCGTTTAAATTCAGAGTTTTTACATTATGGGCGTACTGACAAAAGTTATTTGGCACAGCAACAACATTCTCGCCGAAATTAATGGTTTTCAGTCCTGTGAAATTATAGAATGCGTTATATGCCGTTGCATTAACAGCGTTGTAATTAAGTGTTTCCACATTCATCCAACCCCTAAATGCATAGTCCTCAATTTCTGTAACTGTTTCGGGGATTGTAAGCGTTTTTACGCTGTTGTTTGTGTCAAGAATATACCTAAAAATTCCTGTAACGGTATATCCGTCAATAGTTTCGGGTATGTTAAGGTCTGTAATATCAGTGTCAAGACACTTTTTAATTTTAACCTTGTTGTCTGTTAGAGTGTACATAAACATACCGTCAGAAGATGTTATAAAAGTATCTGCCGATGAAGAAATTGTCAAAGCAGAAAACATTGATAGCGACAATAAAAATGCAAGCAATAAACTAATACTGCGTTTCATAATTTCCTCCTGTTATTTCTTCTGTTATTTCTTTACCTTTACCCTGATGCTCAGGGTTTTTACGCCGTTTACCCTTACCCTAAGGGTTGTTGTGCCAACCTTTACCCCCTTTATTTTAAGGGTTGCACTGCTTACCTTTGACAGGATTTTGGCACGGCTTGTGTTTGCGTATTTGTTGTTAACAGAGGGTGCTTTGCCTGTGATTTTCACCGAGGTGGTTTTGCCCTTTTTAACGGTAACTGAGGACTTTTGAACTGTTGGTGAGGTTGTAACCTTTACAGTATATTTAAGGATAATTCCTGTTGAAAATTCAGCCTTAATCACAGTTGAGCCTTTGCTAAGGGCAGTTATTTTCCCTTTATTTACAACTGCAACATTTTTGTTTGAGCTTGACCACTTTGCACTTGAGCCGTCAGAAATTTTGATTGTCCATACAGCCCCCGCCTTCAAGGTCTTTGGTGCATTTACAAGGTATGGAATTTTGGACACCCTAACAGGTGCGCTTTGTTTTTCCGTACTGCCGGGGGATGCGCACCTTATCATTGTAACAACCGAGGATTTATTTGCTGTTTCGATTTGCTCCGCAGAAAGGTAGGCATTCACATTGGGGGTGTATGTACCTGTGGAGAATATTTCGGGTTTATCGGTTTTGAAAACTGCATTAAACTTTTGCTCAGTGCTTACCTTGTTCATATCCGCAATAACCTGGTTTTCGGTTTTTACAAGGTAATTCATCTGCCTATTAGCCTCTGTCTGTGAAAGAGTGGTTACAGAGCCGTCGTTAAAGGCAATGTCAATAATCTCCTGTGATACTGTTCCCTGTACCTTTTCTATTGTTTTCTCCTCAACTGCGTCAATATCAACATCAGTAAAGTAGACCGCCACAGGCACAGGCTTTCCGTTTGCGTCAATAATTGCCTGTTCAACGCTGTTGTCAGTTTTGTCCAAAGAGCTTGACTCAACTGCACTGATAGGAAAAATACAAATGGCAAACAGCATTGACAATATAAATATAATTGAAATCAGTTTTTTCATTTTTTCCATACATACACCTCCTCACCTAAGAACATTTCACAAGATAATTTCCATTTTCGTCATAGGTGATGGAAATTGTCTTTTCTATCCTTGTGTTGTCATTTTTGTAAATGACAATCTCTATTTGGTCGGACAAATATTTGCTCCTGTCCTTTGATTGGTGGCTGTCAAATGCCAGGATATTTTCATATGAGGGCATCCAGCCCAAAGCCTTAAATGACTTGTACTCAAGCCCCTTGTAGCTACTCCTTGTCATTTCCGTCAACAGGTTTTCATCATCTCCCCCTGTACAGATGATGAAGTTTTTATTTTTTGATTTAACATCAACGGAAGCAATATCCTCACCCTTAATGTAGAAATCAAGGGGATTTATCCTAAGGTCACCCTTTTCAACAGATGTGTCATTATCAGTTTTAACGGTGACAGGGCTTTCGCCGAGAACAAAATCTTCATCACCCTCTTCAAGGGCAACAGAAAGAGTGAAACCATCAAGAGAGCTTTCCCCAGAGAAATTCATATTAAAAATAATTGTTGATGTAACAAGAATAGCCAAAGCAACAACAGCAACAAGCAGTCTTTTTGCAGGCTTTTTAGAATAAAAATCTGCCTTGATAATATTTTGTGATTTATCAACATTCTCTGCACTACTGCTGATTACCATAGCCACAAGGTCATTCTTTTTCTTTTCATTCAAAGAAATTTTGTCAACCTGACTTTTGTATAAATCATAGTCAAATTTACTCATATGAATCCTCCTTTCTTATTAGCTTTTCAAGAGCCTTTCGCCCTCTTGACAATCGTGATTTTACAGCGGAAACCGAAACATCCTGCACCCTTGCAATATCCTCAACAGACATCTCCTGATAGTAGAAAAGGTAAATTGCTATCCTGTATTTTTCAGGCAACTGCATAACAAGAGAAATTGTGGTGTCATACTTTTCCTGAGGCGAAAATTCACTTTCATTAACCTCGTTAAGAGAAACAAATTGATACCTGTTAGACTTTTTGTAAAGTGACTTTGAGCAATTTATCGCAGTGCGTATCAGCCAGTTTTTAAGATGTTCTTCGCTTTTGATTTTGTCCTGATTTTTTAACAAACGGAGGAAAACATCCTGACAAACATCATAAGCGTCATCACTGTTTTTAGTGATATGTACAGCAATTCTGTATATCATATCAGAATACTGCTGTACTGCTTGTGTTATAAAATTTTCTGAGCTCAGCATATCAGGTTTTCCCTCCCCTACTAATAATACTTTGCAAAACGCAAAAAGGTGGCAAATTTTTTTAAATTTTTTAACTTTTTCAGCCATACATACTTTTTTATTGTACTACTTTGTCCCCAAAAGAAAATTCTAATTAATAAAATTCTACTTTATATCCATATATTTCCACTGATTTTGTTATAGTGTATATAAAAAAGACTTTAAAGATTAAATTCTCCAAAGCCTTTTATTTATTTGCTGACTATTTATCCAACTCTATTTTTAACAGTTCTCTGCCCTTTGAAAGCCGACTTTTGACTGTTCCTTCGGGGATTTTCAGTATGGCTTTTATATCCCTTACGGAAAAGCCCTCTGTGTAGTAAAGCACCACAACCTGTCTTATTTTTAGTGGCAGTTTTTCCACAGCCAGTCTAACCTCAAGCTCCTCAGGAGAGAAGTTTGAGGTTTGAGTTGTATTTTGATAGTCCTTTATGTCAACTATTTTTTTACGACTGTTTAGCTGTTTGTTGCAGGTGTTGATTAAAATGCGGACAATCCAGGTCTTAAAATACTCTTCATTTTTAAGGGTGTTAAGCTTTTCGTAGGAGGTGAGGATTGCTGTTTGCACAGCATCCTCACAGTCCTTTTCATTTCTCAGCATTGACATTGAAACCTTGTAGAGGGTTTCTTCACTTTCAAGCACAAGGCGGGTGAATTTTTCTTTAGTCACTATTCAGCGCCTCCCTTAAGCTTATTAAATACATAGTGGGGTCGTGGAGAATCATCTTTTGTACTTCGTCACGAGTTACATAATCAACTCCAACGGTTAGGTATGTATCATCAAGTGCGTCGTCATCTACAATGATACCGTAGGTAATAGTTTTTACCTTTCCTTTCTTAAGACTTGTCTTTTCGTCAAAGCCTTTAGTATAAATTCGCCTGATTTCGCCTCCTGTTGCGGAAAAAGTAGTTTCTCCGTCAATGTATTTAATAACACCGGTGGATAGCATTTCACCTGTTAGGTCGTCAATATCCTTGTTAAGGCAAGTAATATCCACATTCACAAGATAAAAATATCTGTCGTCCTTTACTTTCTTGCTCTTGTCACGTGTGTTGATGCCGTCACCTTGATAAACATCTGTTCTTGTATATGGGGTAATAAGATTTTTGTCGGCATCGAAATATTGGTCGTAAAGATTTACATTAACCTCATGGAAGAAATCATTGTATTCAAGTCCCTTGGCGTCTGTTCTTTCTTCAACAGATTTTACTTTCACAAGGAAATTTGCGCCATCGTCCTTTGTTACCGAGGTAAGATACAAATCTTCTCCAAAATCCGTTGGGACAATTATATCCTCGGCGGTACTGTCTATGTATTCGTCCTCTTCATATTTAGGCTCTACATAATCGGGATAGTCCTCCAGATTTAAGCCCTTAACTATATTTGTGATATCCTCATAGCTTGGACTACTGCCCTCTGTCATCATAGTGTTAACTGTTACTACTCTGCCAAAATCTTCAAAGTACACCACAGCAGAATAACAGTAATCATCAGAATTTTCGTCCGGATGTATCTTATAGATTATAGCCTTATGTCCGTTGAACTCTTCTTCTGTTGTTTCAACCACATATCCCTTTGTTTCCTCGTATTCATCTGCATCTTCAACATCTATGGCGAAACTCCATATACCGCTGTCATAGTTCCCCTGAAAACAGTAGTAGTAGAAGTCTATCTGCTCATGCATAAGCTGATAACCCCTTGGAACATTGTCAAGAATTACCTTAACATACTTTGGCTTGGCGGAGGTTGTTGTTTCCTCATTTTCCACCTTTACATTAGCTCCGTAATTCCCCACCTGACGACCGAAAAGTCCGAAAACTCCTGTGGCTACCGCAACAGTTACCATAGCCATAGCCAGTGCTATTGCACAGGCGACTGCCAAAATTCTCCTTACATTTTTTGTACTTTTGTAAGGTTTCTTCCCTTTTTCTTCAAGGGAATTTAGTGTTTCAAGAACACGACTGTGAAAATCCGGCGAAGATTTTCCATAGATTGATT
>JBJEOZ010000084.1:0-8239 GCA_051880975.1 Ruminococcus sp. | reverse complement strand
AAATCGAACAAATAATATACATAAATAATGTATAGTAATTTGATAATTTTGATATAGTAAATATCGAATTAATAAGGAATATATTGGGTGATAGCAAGGGTATTTTAAGACACACAAGTGGTTGTGTACCGGAGGTATTGGGTTTTAGAAAAGAAAGTCACTCTCCCCTATTTTGTGAACCTATTAAAAAACTTGCAACATTTGATACTATAGTTTATAAAAAAAGTATTCTCGTGTATTTATTATCATAAAAGCATCTACATATATTATACAAAAAACTGGTGGAGAATTTCTCCACCCATTGTTTTATAGTATACTATTAGCTTTAATATTGTATCATTCGACAGGCGGAATAGGTGGCATCACGGCAAACATTGATTTCAGTTCATCAATAGTTCCTGCCTTTGCCCATTCAGCCATTCCATTTTTCCATACCAAACTGTCAGCAGTAATCTGTCCTGTGTTTGCCATTTGCGTTATTGTAGCTATATCAAAAGGTCCGGTTGCCTGACCGTTAACTGCAATGTGATATGATACGGTAGGGATAGGTGGAGGTGTCATACTGTTATGTATCGGTTGATTTGTACCAGACATAGCATTATTCATAATTCCAGTCATATTCTGACCAACAGCACCTCCGACAGCCATTCCGGCCATCATAGCGACGGGATTAAACCCTGTTCCATTTCCGCCTAAATCAACACTTCCTGCGCCGTTTGCTCCCATTTGCCCCAAGGCATTAGCACCGGCAACACCGACTTCTGCTTGCTTCTCCACTTGAAAAGCACCGATATTTGCAGATTGGGTCTGCTTATGCATAGCATACTGACCTTCTTCACGCTGAATACGCAGTCTTTCTACATAGTCTTTAGTTTCAGCCTGAACTCTTGCAGAAGTAATATCCTTTGTAACAGCCATAAGCTGTCTGTATCCTTCACTCGACTTATCAATTTCAATAGCGCCAATATCAACACCGGAAACAATAACACCGAAATTCTCTTTCAGTCTTTCGCTTATATCATATTCGATGACATCGTTTATTTGTGCTGTCTTGGTTTCAATCTGCACTAAAGGAATATTATTTGCAGCAGGAGCATTAGCAACTGTATCCTTAACATATCTTGTTACAGCATCTCTAATCTGCCTTTGAAAATCATCAAGGTTAAAGTTATTAAGTCTATGTAATTTTATAAATTCTTTGTAATCGCCGATTCCAAAGCTCACAGTACCTCTTACTGCAACAGGTACACCAAAATCTGCAAATCTCGGGTCATATACATCGAAGAAAGGCACACCAAATTTCACTTGAATAATTTGGGCGAGATTTATAAAATAAACTTCAGCCTGAAATGGAGTTCCTCCGTCATAAGCTAAACCAATAATGCTTGCGAGAACAGGGAAGTTTGCAGTCTTAATCATCTGGTCGAACGGTCCCACAATATAGTCTTGCATAGTGCCATTTTTCTGTTTATAGACAAAAACAGCAACTTCACCGTCTTTTACTCGCAGGGATGAACCCCAACGGATTGCGTTCTCTCTGTTATTATCCCCTTGTTGTGAACCTGCGGGATGCCATTTCCATATTAAATATGACGGCTCATCACAACGGATTTCATCCATAAAACCGCCTGTTCGCTTATTTCTATTAAATAAAGACATAATCATTACCTTTCCATAATATTCAAATTATTTTATAATTTTAAGTTCTTTTAGTTTTTCATAATACATTTTTTTAATCTCATCAAATGCAGCTTCGTTAGGAAACGAAATTTCAGCTTTATGATAAGCTTGTTGCATTTTTGACACCCAAGCATCACTAATTGTTTTTTGAATACTTAAGTTTGCATTAGTTGAATTTAGCATTCCCGATAATTTAGCTACCGTCGTTTGTTTAGAAAGCCTCGTGTCAATATTTGCCATAGCAAGCAAGATAAATTCTTTAATATCATCTACAGTATTTGGGATAGGAAAACTCCTTATTAAGGTTAATTTTTGAGTATCCGTAGGATTTGTCTGAAAACGCTCTTCTATAAAGTTTGATCTTTTTCGTTCTGATTCAATAGTCATTAATTGTTCTTTGAATGCTTGAACAGAAGAAACAGCAGACCTTCCGGTAATCTGCATACCACAATTAGGACAAATTGCAGTTGTTTCAGTTATTACTCCACCACAATGAGAACATTTCAGTATTTTACCGACATATTCTTGATGTCGTTGACTTTTATCCTGAAATGAGTTACCTGTAACAGGTGTTCCGCAAGAATGACAGAATTTTGAACCATCAACTAATTTTTCTCCGCAATTAATACAATATGCCATTTTTCCCTCTTAAACTTATAATTTCTTCTCAAGAAGTTTAATGATTTCTTGAGGGTTATCTCTCATTTCCCATGTTTCTGGTTGGTGTCTAATTTTACTAGAGATCAAATTATCTCTTAAAAATTTTGTTGTTTCAGATTCTGAATATCCATTTAATTTAAGATACTGTTTAACTGAACGAAGCGTTGCTTGTTGTTTTTCAACCACAAGTCTTTCTACAATTTCTGGTATAGTAAGTCCCCAATGCTCGTTAACAATACGCAAAATAGTTTTATCATCTACATTCGCATCGTATAGTGAGGCGATAGTATTTGCAATGCCAATTTCTATTGCTTCAGAAAAAGCCTCTTCTCCAATTTTATTAAGACTATCTCCATAAATTTTCAACGCTAAATTACCGACTGCTTTTCCCCCAGTCTTTATATAATCTATGATGTCATCTTTTTTTATCTTCATTTTTATGTACACTCTCTTTCAAATATAGTATTTATTTAGTCGCCGGTTATTCCGATTCTCATTCCATTTTCATAGCATCACATATATCCCCAATATTACAATCAAGATACTCGCATATACGCAAAAGGACAGAAAGTGCTACTTCTTCATTTCGCCTTAATTTTGTCATAGTGCCTGTTGCAATATTTAGTTCTTTCCTTAGCGTAGCAGGGGATATTTCTTTTTCAATAAGCATTATCCACAGTTTTTTATAACTTATCCTCAAACTACGCACCACCTAAATGTTATGATATAACTTTATCTTATGGATAAATTATACGATTAATTATCCACATTGTCAATATTTTTATACAATAATATAAATAATAATCGCAAGAAATTGCGAAATATATTATAGATATATACAAGTTCTTAATAAGGTCTTAATATTGGGTTATAGCAAGAGTATTTTAAGACACACAAGTGGTTGTGTATCGGAAAAATCGGAGTATATCAGAGAGAGTCACTCTCCCCTATTTTGTAATCCTCTTAAAAAAACTTGCGACATACAACCTATTTTATTGTTTTTTGTGCTTTAATATTATAATTTCTTAATAGTTACAATAGGTTGTATTTAACCTATTATTTGTGTATGATATAATTAGAAAACAAAAGGAGTTGTCACTATGAAGGTAAATACTAAAAATCTTGTATCCATAACTGAGGCTAATCAAAATTTTTCTCGGGTTGCTCGTATGGTTGATGAAAACGGTTCTGTGGTTATCCTTAAGAACAATACACCTCGCTATCTTCTTGCTAAATTTGAAGCCGCTGAAAAAGAACAACTTTCTGACAATGAAGATTTGCTTTCAGTTTCAAAGCGACTGATTAACAAAAACAGAAAAGCATATGAGGTCCTTTCTGAATGATTGTTTTAGGCAAAAAACAAGATATGCAATCCCCTTTTTCAACAAAGTAAGTAGGTATAGTCCACTACTCAAAAAGTATTTCCCAGGTGTCAAAAAATCGTAACAAATAACGGTAATATTAGCAATACAACTACAAACCATGCGTACACATGTGTACGTGAAAATGATACCGAGTATCATCCTGAAATTTTAAGAAATACAGAAAAAGCGTTGCAAAACGCAACACTCTTTCAATGTAAAAACACCCCTAAGAAATTAATCTTAGAGGTGTTTTCGTGCTTATAAACCGGGTGATGTTTTGAATTATTTTTGAACCTTTATTTTTGTCGTCATCACAATTCTAACAACATTTAGCTTTTCAATATTTCTGCTCTTTCTGTAATTATCTTTTTCAATCTCTCTTTCAAATCATTGGGAAGCAGTATCGAGTTATCGCACATTGAAAGCCACTTTGGGGCAAATGCAACGAGATTTTCAATCAGTTTTTCGGCTGTTGTTTTTGTAATACCGCACTCATCAGCAAAAATCAGAAAATCCTTTTTGCGAATATTAGTTTTTTTACCGTTCATCGGCAAGGCAAACTGCTCTTTATCTGCCGGCATATTGGCATTTACCGGAAGCAGGTCGTATGCAGGTGAAAGCACATATTCACCTGAGCCTTCTGCGGTTTCAATAAGCGAAAAGTTTTTAAGGTGCATATCGGAATTGCCCACAATAAACGAGAATACCAAGCGGATGAAAAACTCTGCCATATCAATGCCAATTCTGGAAGAATACATCTTGATAATCTTTGCACACCGCTCGTACGAACCACGGTATTTGTCTTCGGTAAGTCTTAAATCAAGTTGGCAAAAATCTTCCATTGCCAGCATTTTTATACTATCTTTATTAACCTTGCGGTCAACTCGTCTTGTGATATATGCAAGTCCCATATTGCCTTTAATTAATGCGTGAGGAACGGTTGAAATTCCCGCCATATCTGCCATTGACATAATAAGCTGTTCGGATTCGGGAAGAGCCTCAAATTCCGCAACCTGCGGTTTGAGAATATAGCCCGTAGGGTAGTTTACAAGGGTTAATCTTGGGTTATTCCCCTCACTTACAAGGTGCAAGGACAATTTCTTTTGAACTCCAGGAACGGTGAAGCCCTTGTTAGTAGTTTCGGTTGCTAACAGATTTAATGTTTTATCGTCAATTTCAATTTCGGGGAGCTTGGTTGTGCCGAAAAAACGCTTTATACAAGCTTTGTGCCAACCAGATTCATCTGGTGTGCGGAGTGGTTTGCCACAACACAAACAATTCATATGCATTCCTCCCTTATAGATACATTTCCGATTCCGTCTTTGCAGGCAACAAGAAGTACTCCAAAGCGGTCACGGCTATCCAATTTCCAGTTATCGGTAACTATTTTAAGGAGCCAGCCTTCGGGGATAAGACCGTCAAAGAATGAAAACAAGGTTTTTGATGTATAGGTATCTGTTTGTAAAGGCAATGTTAGTGAAACCGCAGATGCATTGTCAGACTTCAAATATTCAGTATCATATTTGAAAGAATAGCCTTCGTCAGTTTCCTGCAAAACACCGGCGAAGTTGTTTCTTACATACACATAGCCACTTCTGAAAACACTCATTTGTTATCCTTCTTTCCGGCGACTGCCTCGGCATTGAACATAGCAAGGGCAACATTGACTTTATCCATACGAACAGTTTCTTTGCCTTGCTCAAGCTCACGCACAAAGCGAAGCCCAAGACCTGAACGCAAAGCAAATTCCTGCTGTGTAAGTCCTGCTGCTTTTCTGTTTTCTTTCACAAATTCTGCAATCGGGTTCATATAAGCATTCTCCTTTGTGTTGCTATATGTTATATTATACCCTTTCGGGTTGTTTGTCAACAGAATTTTGAGGTTACAACACCCTAACGGGTATATTTTACACAACTGATTTAGTTTTATACCTTAAAGGGTATAGAAAATTGTTTATAGACACTTATTGCAAAACAGAATGAGTCTTTTTTAAGCGTTTTTAAATTGAAATTTTATTATTTTCATTTTTGGGAAACGGTTATTTGTTGAGCAACCAAGCTGCTACATCAACAATTTTAACGCCCTCGTATTGATATTCGGGATTTCTCGTTCTTGCTATCACCATTTTGGGATAGGCATCTTTAATTTTAAGCAGAGGGTCAACTTCTCGTTTGAATGTTTCGGGAAGAGTTATATTATCCGAAACCTGAATGTAAATCTTCTCGCTTCTTTTAAGAGCCACGAAGTCAATCTCTTTTTTATACAAGACGCCTGCATATACTTCGTACCCTCGTCTGAGTAATTCCATTGCAACAATATTTTCAATCACTCTGCCATTATCCAGATTTTTTGTGCCGAGCTTTGCATAACGGAAAGTATGGTCGCTCAAATAATACTTATCGTTAGATGTCAGATACTTTTTGCCTTTAATATCGTATCTGTGCACTTTATAGAAAGCAAAAGCATTGCAAAGATAATTCAAGTAATTACCGACTGTTTTATGATTGATTTTGTCTTTATTTGAAGTGAGTGTATCTGTGATACTTCTTGCGGAAGTTAAGTTAGATACATTATCCATCAAAAATTGAGAAATGCGGTCCATCAAGACGGTATTTTTTATGTTATATTTTTGCCTTATATCCCTTAAAATCAAAGTATCAAAAACACTTTCTATATAATCGAATTTGTCCTCCTGTTCTTTATACAGATATGAACCGGACATACCGCCTTCAAGCATATAATTATCGAAAGCAGTATGTTTATCAGTAAGTCCGAAGTACTGAACATACTCTGCAAAGGAAAACGGATACACTTTGATTTCAAAGGTTCTGCCGGTAAACAGAGTTGCCAAGTCTGAGCTGAGCAAGAAAGCATTTGAACCTGTGATATAAATATCGTACATTTCAGTTGCATGCAGATTGTTTATGCACAGTTCAAAGTCGGTGCACATTTGAATTTCGTCTATTAAAACGAAATTTTCCTTGTCCTCTGCATAATTGTTTTCTATATATTCGTTAAGAGCCTTGTACTCTTTTAGATAGTCATATTTAGACAGATTAAAATTGATGTGAATAATATTAGCGTTTGGAATGTTTTTCTGCACATAGGATTTGAAAGCTTCCAATAGTTTAGATTTACCTGAACGTCTTACACCCGTCAGCACTTTAATATCGGGAGTTCCGATAACGCCCACCATTTTATCTAAGTATTGTTTTCTTTCAATCAGCTTCATTGAAAATCACCTCGCAAAGTTATTATACCACTCTCATTTCCCAATATCAATATTTTTTCATTTTTGGGAAGTAGATTTAGAGAAATTTAAAATAAGTGCTGTTTACCCCCTCTCCCAACAAAGTAAGTAGGAGTAATTCACTCCTCAAAAAAGTATTTCCCGGTTGTCAAAAAATCATAGTAAATAACGGTAATATTATCAATACACATCCAAATCATGCGTACAAAAGGTGATAAATAAGGCAAAAGGCTGAAGGTAATAATAGCCTTCAGCCGTATCATTTTCATATGAGATCTAAGGGAACACTGAATAAATCACTTCACACATCTTGTTTGCATATTTTCCGCCAATTTGCCCAAAAACTCCTCACAATGCGTCAGCATTCCTGCGGTTTTTTGAAGAAACTGACGAAAAATCTGACTGCACAATATGTGCAAATGATTTAATCAGTGTTTCCCTAATGGACAGTCCCTTTATCAAAAGACCGATTTCCGATAAACAGGACAAGAGTATTGACGCCTTTACTTTAGAGGGAGAAAAGGCTTTTTTAACAGCTTTGTCAGAATTAAAGCTGAACAAAAATGCCATTGATTACAGACCGCTTTTCTATATTGAGCTTTTTGCCGGTTTGAGAATGGGAGAAATTTGTGCCCTGACACCAAAGGATATTGATTTTATAAACGGTGTTATTCATGTGCATAATACCGTAACAAGAGGCATAGATTACGAAATAAAGCTGGGTAACACAACAAAAACCCATAAAGGCATACGAGATGTTCCCATCAACAGTTGCCTTGTGCCTGTGCTTAAAAAGGCTTTGTCTAATCACAGGAAAAACGATAACAATTTGCTTTTCTATAACTTCAAAAGCAACAGACCAATTTCCACACAGCAAGTAAACAGTGCTTTCAGCAGAATATGCAAAAAAGCAAATATAAATGTAAGTGGCGGTCAACATTTATTAAGACACACCTTTGCCACAAGGGCAATAGAGTCAGGCGTTTCTGCCAATGTACTGAAAAATTGGATGGGACACTCTGACATATCTATTACCCTGAATACATACTGCAATGTATTTGACAAGATGAATAATAAAGCAATGGATATGTTTGAAAACTACTGCAAAGGTAATTTGCCCTTATGAAAAGAGCCCGTATTTTTTGATGAAATACGGGCTTTTGGTGCACTATTTTGCTATTATACTTTTTGTAATTTACACGCTCATTGTTCCGTCTGCAAGGTCTTTGGATACAAATGAAATAAAGTAAAATGGTATAGTTAAAAGTTTTCGTTCCGAATTGTA
>JBJEOZ010000083.1:0-8267 GCA_051880975.1 Ruminococcus sp. | reverse complement strand
CCCCAGTCGTCAGAGCCGACAGCCCCCTCATCCGAGGGAGCCTTTGTTAAGTCCTCAATTTCATATAACCTGATAGTGTCGCTTTATGCACTACTGCTTTCCTTTCAGATTCCTCGCTACGCTCGGAATGACAAGAGGGAGCCTTTTTTACTCTTTATTCTTCTGTGCCTTAGCGCCGGAGATAACCTCGGTAATCTCCTGTGTTATTGCCGCCTGTCTTGCACGGTTGTACAGCACCGAAAGCTCCTTCAGCATTTCCTTTGCGCTGTCTGTTGCACCCTGCATAGCCATCATTCGGGCGTTTTGCTCACTGCAATAGGACTCAATGAGGGCACCGTAAATGTAACCTGCAATAAAGTCGGGAATAACATTGTCAAAAACCACATCTGCCGAGGGCAAAAGTGTGATGTTGTCAAGGTTTGTGCCAAGGTCGATATGGTCGGAGGTGTCTGTAAATGCGTGTTTACGAAGTGGCAAAAGCCTCTTAACCTTTGGCTCTGTGGCTATTGCCGACTTCATCTTGGTATAGACGATATACACCTCGTCAAGCTCCTTTTTGTCAAAGAGGTCAACCATTGTTTCCGCAATTTTTCTTGCACGGTTAAGGCTTGGGTCCTGGGCTGTGTACTGGAACATCTCGTCAACATATATTTCCTTTTCCTTTTTACGGAAATAATGTCTGCCCACCTGACCGACAATAAACAGCTTGTCGTTTTTCCAGCTTTCGTGGGAGATAATCTCCTGTGCAAGCTTGATAACATTTTGGTTATATGCACCGGCAAGTCCTTTGTCCGCTGTAACCACAATAACGCCCTTGCGCTTTTCAGGCTCGCCTGCAATATCGTTTTCGTTGTAAAAGTACCTGTGCTCAACATCGGGAACAAGCTTTAGCGCCTTTTTGATTGCATCCTGCAAGGTGATAAAGTAGGGATGGGTGTTTTCGTACTCCCTTTTAGCCTTTTTCAGCTTGCTGGAGGAAATCATATACATAGCGTTTGTGATTTTCAGGGTGTCGTTAATGCTTTTTATTCTGCTTTGAATCTCTCTTGTATTAGCCATAAAAAGACTTCCTTTTATTCCTCACCCTTGTATTCCTTTGCAACGGTAAGGATTTTTTCTTTCAGTTCGTCTGTGAGGACTTCCTTTTCCTCAATTTCTTTTCCGATTTCAGGATATTTTGCATCAAAATACTGGAGCATATCCATTTGGAATGTTTTTATGTTTGAAATATCCACATCAAGCATCAGCTTGTTTTCTGCAACAACAAGGGAAATAACCTGCTGATGTAGTGAAAGCGGATTGCAAAGTGGCTGTTTCAGCATCTCCATAAGCCCCTTACCAAATTGGAGCTGTTCCTTGGTTTCCGGGTCAAGGTCGGAGGAGAACTGTGTGAACACTTCCATCTCCCTGTACTGTGCAAGGTCAATTCTGATTGAACCCGCAGCCTTTTTCATAGCCTTTGTCTGTGCTGCACCGCCAACACGGGAAACAGAAAGACCAACATTGACAGCCGGTCGCATACCTGAATTGAACAAGTCGCTTTCAAGGAAAATCTGACCGTCTGTAATGGAGATAACATTTGTGGGAATGTAGGCGGAAACATCCCCTGCCTGTGTTTCAATGATTGGAAGTGCTGTGATTGAACCACCGCCAAGCTCATCGGAAAGTCGAGCCGACCTTTCAAGTAGTCTTGAATGGAGATAGAAAACATCTCCGGGGTATGCCTCACGACCGGGGGACCTTTCAAGGAGAAGTGACATTGCTCTGTAAGCAACGGCGTGCTTGCTAAGGTCATCATACACAATGAGCACATCCTTGCCCTGATACATAAAGTATTCAGCCAAAGAAGTACCGGCATATGGGGCAATGTACTGAACAGGAGCCGGGTCTGATGCTGTTGCGGAAACAACAATGGAGTAGTCCATTGCTCCGTTCTTTTCCAGTGTATGCACAATTCTTGCAACGGTAGAGGACTTCTGACCCACTGCAACATATATACAAATTACATCGTTATTCTTTTGGTTAAGCATAGCGTCAACTGCTATGGATGTTTTACCTGTCTGTCTGTCGCCGATAATAAGCTCACGCTGACCCCTGCCTATTGGGAACATTGAGTCGATTGAAAGAATACCTGTTGCCATTGGCTTGTTGACAGACTTTCTTTCAACAATGGACGGTGCGGGACATTCAATAGGGCGGTATTCATCCGACTTAATTTCACCCTTGCCGTCAATAGGAGCACCCAAAGCATTTACAACTCTGCCAAGGTAATTTTCTCCAACGGGAACACCGGCCTTTTTGTGAGTTCTTGTAACACGTGTTCCCTCTTTGATACCTCTGTCCCTGTCAAAGAGGATAACGCCCATTTCCTTTGCACGAATATCCTGTACCATACCCTTGGCACCGTTTTCAAAAACTACAATTTCACCGTACATTGCACCGTCAATGCCGTACACCCTTGCAATACCGTCACCAAGGGAAATTACTGTACCGGTTTCCTGTTCTCCCCTGTCAAAATCGAAGTTTTCAATTTCACTTTTCAGTATAGAAATAATTTCGTCTGATCTGACTCTGCTCATTTCATTTACCTCCGTACTAATTTACGATTTAATGCTTTGAGCCTGTTCTTATAGCTCCTGTCAAACCTGTGACCCTTTGCCTCAATTACAAATCCGCCCAAAAGCTCAGGGCTTTCTGTCATATTCAGAACAACCTCTTTTGCGTTCAGTCTTTTCTTAACAAATTTTTTCAGCCTTTCCTGCTGTTCCTCTGTGGGCTTTTCAACATAGTAAAGGTTAGCTTCAACAATGCCCTTTACTTCGTTACTCCAGTTTTTATATTCAAGAAAAATATCAAATATTTCTGTAATTCTTCCGTTTTTGCAAACAACCTTGATAAAGCTTTTTATGTCATCGGGAAAAATCCTATCAACAATGTTGTACTTCTTTTCTGCCGGAATGACAGGACTTGCAAGCGCCCTTACAAGGTCCGGGTTTTCCCTTAAAACTTCCTCAGCCTCAATTACGGACTCATTACTTACAGAAAGCTGATACAAAACCTTTGCATAATTTGATGAAGTGTTTTTCATCATTCATCCTCCTCATCAAGGAAATTGTCATAGGAGGAGCCTGTTTTCACAACCTTTTCAGCCACAACAAGTGCAAGACTTGCAATTTCACTTTCAAGCTGTGCCATTGTTCTGTCGTACTCAAGACTTGCGTCCTTCTGAGCCTTGTCAACAATTTGCTTTGCCTGTTTGTTTGCACTGTCAATGATGTTGTTCTTTTGCAGTTCGGCAGTTTTCTTTGCCTCGGAAGTAATTTGTGACGCCTTGTCTTTTGCGGTTTTTAAGTCGTTTTCATACTCTGACTTTAGCTCTTCTGCCTCTTTCTTTGTTTTGGCGGCAGAGTCAAAGTCGTCCTTAATCATCTGTTCCCTTTCGTCCATTACCTTTTTAATGGGCTTTAAAAGGAAGAATTTAATTATCAAAAAGAATATCAGCAGATTGATTACTGTAAAAAGGATATTCCACGGATCTAAATTTAGCATTATTTATCCCACCTTAGAATAGGAGAATTATCAAAAGTCCAACTACAAAGCCGTAGATAGCTGTTGCCTCTGCAAGTGCCGAGCCTAAGAGCAGTAACTTTGAAATTTTACCGTCTGCCTCAGGCTGACGAGCCGCTGACTGTGCAGCCTTTGAGGTTGCAACACCGATACCTGCACCGGCACCCAAGCCTGTGAATACTGCAAAGCCTGCGCCAAGTGCGATTGTAGGGTCAGCCTTGTCAGGTAAGAGGAGAAGTATTAAAAGTCCTACAACAAAGCCGTAGATAGCTGTTGCCTCTGCAAGTGCCGAGCCAAGGAGAAGTAGCTTTGAAATCTTACCGTCTGCATCAGGCTGTCTTGATACAGCCTCACAAGCCTTTGCAGTAGCAATACCGATACCAACACCGGCACCAACACCTGTGAGAACAGCAACACCTGCGCCGATTGAAATATATGGAATAAACTGACTTGATGAGTCCTGTAAAAGGAGGATAATGAGAAGTCCTACAACAAAGCCGTAGATAGCAGTTGCCTCTGCAAGTGCCGAGCCAAGGAGAAGTAGCTTTGAAATCTTACCGTCTGCCTCAGGGCATTTTGCAACGGACTCACAAGCCTTTGCAGTAGCCAGTCCGATACCAACACCGGCGCCTACACCTGTGAGAACGGAAATACCTGCGCCCACAGCCAAAGCCGGAGTAGATGCTGAATCCTTAAGCAAAAGGATAATGAGAAGACCTACAACAAAGCCGTAGATTGCTGTTGCCTCTGCAAGTGCCGAGCCAAGTAGCAAAAGCTTGCTCACTCTGCCGTCTGCCTCAGGCTGACGGGCAACTGCCTCTGTTGCCTTTGATGTGGCATAACCGATTCCGATACCTGCGCCTAAGCCGGTGAATACTGCAATACCTGCTCCGATAGCAAGCAATGTTAACATAATAAACACTCCTTAATTTAATACTAAAGAACTATATAAACTCAAGGGTTAGTCCGTTTCTATACCCTCTTTTATAAACAGAGAGGTTAAGAAAACAAAGACATAGGCTTGAATTAAACCGTCAAAAAAGTCAAAGTACAGGCTGAACGCAACAGGAACAACCACAGGTACAACGCACTCAATCAGCGCCATAACAACAAATGCGCCAAGCACATTACCGAAAAGTCGCATACAAAGTGAAAGCGGTCTTATGCCAAGCTCCAAAATGTTAAAGGGTAACATAATGGGGGTTGGCTCCATAAAGCTTTTGAGAAATTTCTTCGGCTTTTTCTTTGCAATGGACGCCCCTTCAATCAGCACAATGCTCATTACAGAAAGAGCAATGGTAACCGCCAAGTCCTTAGTTGGGGACTTAAACCCGAATATGCCTATTATGTTGCTAAAGCCGATATAAATCAGCACCGAAACAAGGTACGGAACATACCTTGCACCCTCTTTTCCAATCATTCCGCCAACAAACTTGTAAAGCCAATTTACGCAAAATTCAAGGAAAATCTGCTTTCTGTTTGGGTTTTTCACCCGAAGATTTCTCACAAGAATAAGACATAACACAAGGAATACTGCCATAATAATCCAAGTAACAACCACAGATTCGTAAACCTTTATCCCACCGAATATGGGAATTTCAAAGACCGGCTCACAGGTCATTTCCTTTTGAATTTCCTCTGCAATATTGCCCATAATGTCGCCTCCCTCAAATACTGTACTCAACCTACATAAGGAAAATGCATTTCAAAGAATTTCTTTTCATTATATAATAATAGACAGATATGTACAAATGTACATTTTTCATATCTATATACATTGTTATTATTATCTTCCTTTTATCTTTAATTGTCAAGAATTTAACAGATTTTTTGTAACATAACACAAAAAAGGCGATTTTTCCCATATATTTTTGTATTTTTGCAAGATTACACTTAACATATTGCAAAAATATGTTTATTTTTAATTATACAAAGAAAAAATCTACTGCTTTTGCAATAGATTTTTCTTCTTCGTGCATTTTCCCTGTTTTTTAATATAAATACTATCGGAAAAATTGAGTTAACTTTTGAAAACGGCAGGAGTAACTATATCGACACTAATGGGTTAGATGAAATTATGGAGTTAACAAAGGCTCCCCTCCCACTGTCATTCCGAGGAAACGAAGTGACCGAGGAATCTGAAAGGATAGCAGTAGTGCCTTAGCCGACACTATCAGGTTATGTGAAAGTATGATTTCCTTAACAAAATTAGTGGTAGAGGTAGGGGATTCCTCGACAAGCTCGGAATGACAGTGTGGTGGATAGGAATGACAAGTTGGTGAATGCGAAAACCGGTAAAAAATCTGGTAAAAAATCTCTTAGAAAATTCTACAAAAATGTTTGTAATTAAAATTATTTTATGGTACAATGGTACACAATGTATTAATTTATAATTTGGAGGGTATTTTATGAAAGCAAAAAGCGGATTTTCCACACGACTTGGCTTTGTCCTTGCTGCCGCCGGTTCGGCTGTTGGACTTGGCAATCTGTGGCGATTTCCTTATCTGGCAGCTAAGTACGGCGGGGGTATTTTCCTCCTTGTTTACTTAATTCTTGCAGTAACCTTTGGCTTTACACTTATGCTTACGGAAATTGCAATAGGCAGAAAGACAGGCAAAAGCTGTATTGATGCCTTTGGTGCACTTAACAAAAAATGTTCATTTATCGGCTACATAGTTGCACTTGTGCCAATTATCATCTTCCCATATTACAGCGTAATCGGCGGATGGGTAACAAAGTTTGTAACTCTCTTTGTTTCAGGCAAAGGTGCTGAGGCTGCCTCTGACGAATACTTTGGGAGCTTTATCGGTCAGGCAGGGGAACCACTCTTTTACCTTGCAATCTTCATAGCCATCACCGCTGTCATCATTATGTTCGGCGTTCAAAAGGGAATTGAAAATGTGAGCAAGTTCCTTATGCCTGTTTTGGCTGTAATGACTGTTGGCATCGGCATCTATTCCCTCACACTGCCCGGCGCTATGGACGGCTTTATCTACTATGTAAAGCCAAACTTTGATGAATTTTCAATCAAAACAGTTGTAGCCGCTATGGGTCAGCTGTTCTACTCAATGTCACTTGCAATGGGCATTATGATTACCTACGGCTCCTATATGAGCAAGAAAAACAACCTTGAAAAGTCAGTAAGACAGATTGAAATTTTTGACACAGGTATTGCATTTATGGCGGGTGTTATGATTATCCCTGCTGTTTTCTCATTTTCAAACGGCGACCCCAATATGCTTGAAAAGGGTCCAACACTTATGTTTGTTATGTTGCCAAAGGTGTTCAACTCCATGGCAGGAGGACAAATTTTCGGTGCGGCATTCTTTATCCTTGTATTCCTTGCAGCACTTACATCTGCCGTTTCACTAATGGAAACAATCCTTTCCGTATTGATGGACAAATTCAATATAGGCAGAATTCCGGGATGCCTGCTGATTCTTTTTGCATCCTTCCTCATAGCAATTCCATCCTCCCTTGGCTTTGGTATTTGGAGCGATATTACAATCTTCGGTATGTCATTCCTTGATTTCTTCGACTACATCAGCAACAACATTCTGATGCCTGTTGCCGGACTTCTCACCTGTCTGTTTATCGGCTACATTGTTAAGCCAAAGACAGTGGAAGAAGAAATTCGCCTGTCAGGTCCATTCAAGGGCAAAAAGCTTTACAATGTAATGGTTAAGTACATTGCCCCTGTATTTATGGTAGTAATTCTTGTTTCATCAGTTATCGGTTATGTATAACTCAAGAAAACAAAACGCTGAGTCCACAAGGATTCAGCGTTTTTTTCTTCAATATTTTCAAATAACTTTTATTTCACCCGATTTTATCGGTGATTATGCTCTCAACCTCTGCAACAGGGATTGAAAGTGAGCAGGAAAGCTCGGAATATAGATTTCTTGACGCAAGTTTCATATATCTTTCGTCAACTGAGGACAGGGTTTTGCCCATACTTAATCTTGATTTTTTCCTGTCCCTAAAATATTTCAGCAGAGCTATCAGCATTTTGGGTGAGGACTCCCTTATGTATCTTCTGTACTCCTCATCACGAAAACGCTCTGCCAAAATCTCCATCTTCTCAATATCCTCAATGCTGTCAATGAGGGCAGTTGCCTCTTCATTTGAAAGCGGGTATCGCATACTGCCCTCACTGTCGGTGGGGATATAATACACATTGTCCTTGTTAGTAATTTCGTGCATTACATAGTAATTTTTCCTCACCTTGGTGTGTGGCATTTTCATTCTTTCAATCCTGTCAATCACACAGGCAATACCGTTGCTGTTGATTACTTTTTCACTTTCCTTAAACATAATACTACCTCATTCGCTAAAAGATTCTGATAAAACTATACTTCGCCTATATTGTACATATATTCTCTTTTGTAACAGTTTAATTATATCATATTTCAGAAATAAAATACATACATTGAAAAGTAAAAAATACCTCAAGATAAAACAGTAATTTTCAAAATAATGCACAAAATTACATAAAATAATCATTGACAAAACGCCTGTTTGCTGTTATAATAAGCAATGCTGATTGGGGCCAATAGCTCAGTTGGTTAGAGCTACCGGCTCATAACCGGTCGGTCCGGGGTTCGAGTCCCTGTTGGCCCACCAAGGAAAAAGACGATTGCGTTGGCAATCGTCTTTTTCAGTTATATTCGCCTTTCGGCGAGTTATATTGCTACGCAGTG
>JBJEOZ010000082.1:0-8287 GCA_051880975.1 Ruminococcus sp. | reverse complement strand
CAAACAAAAATGTTGCAACTGTTAATAACGGCAAGGTGACAGCAGTAGGCAAAGGAACTGCAACAATCACAGCAACATTAACCACAGGGGAAAAACTCACCTGCAAGGTAATAGTATCAGGTATGCATGCTCACCCAAGTGTAGGATATCCTACCAATATTACTGTAAATGTAGGTTCTAAAATAGGCTGGGATCCATGCTTAGGAAAATGGGCAAGCTGTGTTTCATCAAATAAAAACGTAGCAACAGTTAACTCTAACAAAGTTATAAAGGGTATAAGCAAAGGCAAGGCTGTTATTTCAATTAAAGCTAAATGTGGCTGTACAGCGAAATGTACCGTAACAGTAAAACAGCCTGTAACAAAGATAAAACTCAGTCTTACCAAAAAGACCCTTAAAGTAAAAGAAAGTTGTAAGATTAAGGCAGTGGCAACCCCCGGAAACGCAAACAACAGCCAGATTAAGTGGACAACAAGCAATAAAAAGGTTGCCTGTGTTACAAAAGAAAAAACCAAGTCAAAAGAGTGGAATTGCATTAAAGCAAAAAAGAAAGGCTCTGCTGTAATAAAAGCAAAAGCCGTTGACGGAAGTAAAACATCTGCAATATGCAAAGTAACAGTTAAATAAAGCGGACACAACAAGAGAGCCAAGGGAAACCTTGACTCTCTGTTTTTATGTTTGGTGGTTATGAGCCTTTTGAGTTACAGTAAGCCTCCACCAGACGGGGGAGGTGGCACGGCTTTAGCCGTGACGGAAGGAGGGAAAAAGTGTTCTCTTTTGCTCTTTTTGTCTTTAGAGGATAGTTTGATTTTATGTTCTGACTCATACCTTATTATCTAAAGACAAAGCAAGATATAATGACTACTTTTTCGCTCCCTCAGTCGGCAGAGCCGACAGCTCCCTCATCCGATGGAGCCTTTGTTAGGCATAAAAACAACCGTACCGTATAATTACTATACAGTACGGTGAAATTTTTAAATATTAATCCTTGTCCTCAAGCTCTTTGTACACCTTTTTAAAGGTATCAATTACATATTGTGCGTCGTCAAAGCTCATTTTACTGTTCATTGGTAGGGTGAGCTGATTTTTGTGCATATTGTAGGCGTTTGGATAGTCAATGATGTCAAAGCCCCTTGTCTTGTAGGCTGTGAGCATTGGCAACGGCTTGAAGTGAACATTGCACACAACTCCGTTTTCAGCCATTTTGCTGTAAAAGCTGTTGCGGTATTCAGCAGTCTTACCCAAAAATCTTACAAAGTACAGGTGACCTGAGGAACGGCTGTTTTCGTCGTGATGATTAAGCACCTGAATATCCATATCCTTGAATGCCTCGTTGTACATATCAATCATCTTGTGACGCTTGTCCAGTATTCCCTGATACCTTTCAAGCTGTGCAAGTCCCATTGCACCTAAAATATCAGGCATATTACACTTGTACTGTGTGTCTACAACATCATATTCCCAGGATGTGCCTTGATTTTTTGCAAAGGCATCCTTTGTCTGTCCGTGGAGGGAGAGGAGCATATACTTTTTGTAAAGGGCGTCATTGTCAATTCCCTTGTGATTTCTCCAGGTTACTGCACCGCCCTCGGCTGTGGTCATATTCTTAACAGCATGGAAAGAAAAGTTTGTAAAGTCGGCAACAGAGCCACAGGGCTTTCCGTTTTGCGTAGCGCCAAATGCGTGTGCACCGTCAGCCATAACAACTATCCTTTTATATGCGTCCTGCAAAGGACTGTTCGGCACAAAAATATCCCTCTTGCTCCTGACGATTTCAAAAATTTTATCGTAGTCGCACATCACACCGGCAAGGTCAACAGGAATGATAACCTTTGTCTTTGGTGTGATTGCACGGGCAAGCTTACTATAATCCATTTCGTATGAATTTTCCTTGCAGTCGATAATCACAGGAGTTGCACCCACGTGATAAATCACCGATGCAGAGGCTGTGTAGGTGTAGGCAGGTACTATAACCTCGTCACCGGGGCCTACTCCCAAAATACGCAGTGTCATCTCTGCACAGGCTGTTTGAGAGCTAAGGCAAACAGCCACATCTGTGTTGCACCACTTGGCTATTTCCTTTTCAAAAGCCTTTGTTTTTGGTCCGGTGGTAATCCATCCCGACTTTAACACCTCAACAACGGCGTCAATTTCCTTTTGTGTAATATCGGGAGGAGAAAAAGGTATGTTTCTCATAAGAATATTCCTCGCTTAACTCATATCCATTAATAACCAAAATCTAACCACATTATACTACTAATATTTATAAGTGTAAAGTGTTTCCTTAGTTTTATCTGATATATTAGTGTGGGTAGTGTGTGGTGTACTCCAAACTCCAAACTCCAATCTACACCACAAACCCTCCGCTGACATTTAGAATTTGCCCTGTGATGTAGTCGGCGTCTTTGCTTGCAAGAAAGGCTACCGACTTTGCAATATCCTTTGGAGTTCCCAGCCTTTTCAGCAGAGTTTTATCCTTAAGGTCATTTAAGGTTGTTTCATCAAAAATTTTTGTCATATCCGTTTCGATTACACCGGGGCAGACGCAGTTGACGGTAATATTGCTTGGGGCAAGCTCCTTTGCCAAGGCTTTTGTAAAGCCTATAAGACCTGCCTTTGCTGTTGAGTAGTGAACCTCACAACTACCTCCGGTGATGCCCCACATTGAGCCTATATTTATTATTTTGCCGTACTGACGACCAATCATTCCCGTAATTACACATTGTGTGCAGTTAAATGCACCGTCAAGGTGAGTGCTTAGCATTGTTTTCCACTGATTTTCGTCAATGGAGCGAAAGTCACTTTGGGTGCTGATTCCTGCGTTGTTGACAAGGACAGTTATTGTACCAAGTTCACTTTGGATTTTCTTTGTCATTTCCTCAACTTCGTTTCGGTTTTTAACATCCGCCTTGTAGGCACAGGCGGGAACAGAAAATTCCCTCATGATTTTTAAAGCAAGTTCCCTTGCAGACTTTTCACTATTTACATAGTTAATTGCTACGGCATATCCCTTTTTTGCAAATTCCAAGGCGGTTTCTTTGCCGATTCCTCTTGAACCGCCTGTTATCAGTGCTGTATTCATAGTTCCTCTATAAAGTTCCTCTGTTAAAAAAGGCATTGGTTGCCCAATGCCCTTTGGTTTTTAAAAATTTATTTTTTCTTTTTAAAGCCGTCCTTTAGGCTTACACTTCTGTTGAATACAAGGTGGTCTTTACTGCTTGTCTTGTTGTCAACGGTGAAGTAACCAAGCCTCATAAACTGAAAATGAATGTTGCTGTTGTCCTTTATAGACGCTTCAATTTTGCAGTTTTCCAGGGTTACAAGGCTTTCGGGATTGATGTAATCCAAGAAGTTCTTGTCACCTGTGTCAGGCTCAGGGTCTGTGAACAGGTTGTCGTAAAGGTTTACAGTTGCAGGGACATAGTTGTTTGCATCAACCCAGTGGATAGTACCCCTTACCTTTCTGTTGTCAGGTGCATTTCCGCCCTTTGTTTCAGGGTCGTACTCTGCGTAAACTGCTGTAACATTTCCCTCTTCGTCCTTTTCACAGCCTGTACAGGTTACAAGGTATGCAGACTTCAGCCTTACCTCGTTGCCGGGGTACAGCCTTTGGTACTTCTTTACTGGAACCTCCATAAAGTCGTCGCTTTCGATATAACATTCACGGGAGAATGTGATTTCTCTCTCTCCGTCCTCAGGGTGGTTAGGATTGTTTTCCACAGTAAATGTTTCGGTTTTGCCCTCAGGGTAATTGGTGATTATCAGCTTTATCGGCCTTAAAACACCCATAAGCCTTTGTGCCGAGTCGTTAAGGTCGTTCCTTAGGCAATGCTCCAAAAAGCTGTATTCAACTGTGGAATTTACCTTTGCAACGCCGATTTGCTCGCAAAAATCCCTAATGGACTTGGGTGTGTAGCCACGCCTTCTCAGTCCGCAAAGGGTAGGCATTCTTGGGTCGTCCCAACCGTCAACATAGCCATCTTCAACCAGTGCTCTCAGCTTTCTCTTGCTCATAACTGTGTTGTTAATGCCAAGCCTTGCAAATTCAATCTGCCTTGGCTTTGAGGGACTGGAAATATTCTCAATAACCCAGTCATAAAGGGGTCTGTGGCTTTCAAACTCAAGGGTGCAAAGTGAGTGTGTAATGCCCTCGATAGCGTCCTCAATAGGGTGGGCAAAGTCGTACATTGGGTAAATGCACCAACTGTCCCCTGTGCTGTGGTGGTGCATATGGTTAATTCTGTAAATAACAGGGTCACGCATATTGAAGTTGCCGGAGGCAAGGTCGATTTTTGCCCTTAAGGTCATACTTCCGTCCTCAAACTCTCCCTCCTTCATACGGCGGAAAAGGTCAAGGCTCTCCTCAATAGGTCTGTCCCTGTAAGGACTTTTTGCAGGAGTTTTTAGGTCGCCCCTGTATTCCCTCATCTGTTCTGCGTTAAGCTCACAAACATAGGCAAGTCCCTTTTTAATCAGCTCCACAGCATATTCGTACATCTGCGGAAAATAGTCGGAGGCATAGTAAAACCTGTCGCCCCAGTCAAAGCCAAGCCACTTGATGTCCTCTTTGATGGCGTCAACATATTCAACATCCTCTTTTGTAGGATTGGTGTCGTCCATACGCAGGTTGCACATACCACCATATTTTTCGGCTGTGCCAAAGTCAATGCAAATCGCCTTGGCGTGGCCTATGTGTAAATATCCGTTTGGTTCTGGAGGGAAACGTGTGTGAACGGTTTTCCCCTCATATTCTCCGCCGGGTGCAATATCCTCGTCAATAAAAGAGTGGATAAAGTTACCCGCCATTATTTCCTCATTGTTCTTTACTTCCTCTGCCATAATGCCCTCACTTAAATTTTTTTGAATATATATGTATAAATTATATCACAAATACAAAAATTTTCAATATGTATCTATTTTATCCCCATTTTGTTCCTTATATTACAGAACAAGCAGTAATTTTTGGGCTTTAAAAGGTTTAAAAATGTGAAAAATCAAGAATAATTTTTGCATTTTGCCTATAAAAAGGGTGTTCTTATTGTTGAAATATACAAAATTACTGAAAGGCACTTTACTGATTTAAAGCAAAGTGGTAAAATTTATTTTGTTAATTTTAATAATTAATTGAGGAGGAATTAACAATGAAAAAATTAATTGCTCTGTTGTGCGTAGTAGCAATGGCCATCGGAATTACAGCCTGTGACACAGACAACAGCAAAAAAGATGAATCAAAAACATACAAAATAGGTATCTGCCAGCTTGTTCAGCACGAGGCTTTGGATGCTGCAACAAAGGGCTTTAAGGATTATCTTACCGATAAGCTTGGCGACAGAGTTAAGATTGACGAACAGAATGCTTCCGGCGACGCAACAAACTGCTCAACAATCTGTAACCAGTTTGTAAGTGAAAACGATGACCTTATTATGGCAAATGCAACACCTGCTTTGTCAGCAGCTGTTTCCGCAACAAAGGAAATTCCTATTTTGGGAACATCAGTAACAAGCTACGGCGTAGCACTTGGAATTGACGGCTGGAAAGGCGGCGCAGTAGGCGGTAATGTTTCCGGTACAAGCGACCTTGCTCCACTTGACGAACAAGCAGCAATGGTAAAGGAAATTTTCCCTGACACTAAAAATGTTGGTATCCTTTACTGCTCCAGCGAACCAAACTCTAAATATCAGTCAGATGTAATAACAGATCACTTCAAGGAGTTAGGCATTGAAGTTAAGACATACACATTCTCTGACTCAAACGATGTAGCATCAGTTACAAAGACAGCTTGTGTAGACAGTGATGTTATCTATATTCCAACAGATAACACAGCCGCTTCCTGCGCAAAGGCTATCAATAATGTTGCACTTAAGGCTAAGGTGCCAATCATTGCAGGTGAAGAGGGCATTTGTGCCGGCTGCGGTGTTGCAACACTTTCAATCAGCTACTATGACCTTGGTCAAAAGACAGGCGAAATGGCTTACAACATCCTTGAAAAGGGTGAGGATATTTCCAAGATGGAAGTTCAGTCTGCACCAAAGTTCACAAAGAAGTATAACGAAGAAATCTGCAAGACCTTAGGTGTTGAGATTCCTGAGGGATACGAGAAGATTGAGGCTAAATAATCAGCAACTTGACTTAAGATTGCCTGAATAATAAAAAACTAAAGTTTTATTGCCGGTGGGCAACGCAGTAGTACTGTGTTGCCCAAGCATTATGTAAGCTCAAAGGTGTATAAATGTATTTTGTAAATTTCTATAGAAATACATTTATATGCTTTTGAGCATAGAATGGAGAAGTGTTATGGATTCTTTAATGTCATATTTTAGCTCGCTAAATCCGTTAAACCTCCTTAATAGTATGCCCGGAGCAATAGCACAGGGCATTATCTGGGGTATAATGGCACTTGGCGTTTACATCACCTTTAGGATACTTGATGTTGCCGACCTTTCTGTGGATGGCACATTTGCAACAGGCGGTGCGGTTACGGTTATGCTAAGGCTTGCCGGTATGCCTATTTGGTCTTGCCTTTTGATTGCAGTTCTTGCCGGTATAATCGCCGGTACAATCACAGGCTTTTTACATACCAAGCTGGGTATCCCTGCAATTTTGGCAGGTATTTTAACACAGCTGGGACTGTACTCAATAAACCTTAGAATTATGGATATGTCTGCAAACAAATCCTTTAACTATGGGGAAACCGGTCTTTATGTAACCTTGGGTAAAATCCCACAGTCCATTATTGTGTCAGCGATTTTTGCCGTCGCAATAGTTATTCTGCTGTATTGGTACTTTGGCACAGAGCAAGGCTCGGCACTTAGGGCAACAGGCAGTAACCACAGTATGAGCAGTGCTCAGGGCATCAACATAAATACTATGAAGGTTATCGGACTTGCACTTTCCAACGGTATTGTTGCACTGTCAGGCGGACTTTTTGCACAGTATCAGGGTAACGCTGATGTTAATATGGGCCGTGGTGCTATCGTTATCGGCTTGGCGGCTGTTATCATAGGTGAAGTGCTTGGTATGGCATTTTTGGGCAAAAGGCTGAACTTCATTGCCAAACTATTGTTTGTAATTGTTGGCGGAGTTGTTTACTACATTGTTTTGTCCATAGTTTTGTGGCTAAAGCTGAACTCTCAGGACTTAAAGTTGTTCACAGCAATCATCGTTGCGCTGTTCCTTGCTATTCCATACCTAAAGTCACAGAGCAAAAACTCCTTTAAGAAAGCAAAGAAGAAAGGAGAAAAACAGGATGCTTAAAGTAAACAACATTGCAAAGACCTTTAATCCCGGCACAATAAATGAAAAGAAAGCACTTGACGGTGTTTCACTCCACCTTAACCCCGGTGATTTTGTAACAATTATCGGCGGTAACGGAGCAGGTAAATCAACCCTTATGAACGCTATCACAGGTGTTTGGCCTGTGGATAACGGAAGTATTATCCTTGACGGAACAAATGTTACAGGTATGCCTGAATACAAAAGGGCAAAATATATCGGCAGAGTTTTTCAGGACCCAATGATGGGTACTGCTCCTGATATGCAGATTATAGAAAACTTAGCTTTAGCTTACAGAAGGGGCAAAAAGAGAACCCTGAGCTGGGGTATCACAAAGAAAGAAAGGGCTCTTTACCACGAAAAGCTGAAAATCTTAGGACTTGGCTTGGAGGACAGAATGACCTCAAAGGTTGGACTGCTCTCCGGCGGACAAAGACAGGCGTTAACATTGCTTATGGCGTCCCTGCAAAGACCAAAGCTGTTGCTCCTTGACGAGCATACTGCGGCGCTTGACCCAACAACAGCGGCAAAGGTGCTTGAAATTTCGGAAGAAATAATAAGTGAAAACAACCTTACAGCAATGATGATTACCCACAATATGCACGACGCTATTGCCCACGGCAACAGGCTGATTATGATGAACGAGGGAAAAATCATCTATGATGTTCAGGGTGAAGAGAAGAAAAACCTGACAAAAGCAGACCTTATGGCAAAGTTTGCCGAGATTGCAGGACATCAGGTTGAGTCGGATAAAATGCTTTTATCCTGATAAAAATTCAGAAACTTTTAGGCGGTACAGCTTAGGCTGTGCCGTTTTTGTTTTTTGTAAAAAACTCTCTTGACATCCTTTGTACAATTTAGTATACTACCAGTATACTAAATATAACAGGAGTATATTATGGGCAGAGAGAATAAAAAAGAGGGTGTCGCTACCCTACACAGAGAAAAAATACTAAATGCCACTCAACAGCTTTTTTTAGAGAAAGGGTTTGAAAAGACAACAACAGATGACATTT
>JBJEOZ010000081.1:0-8400 GCA_051880975.1 Ruminococcus sp. | reverse complement strand
GCCTACACAAAAGTTTCCGGCAAAAATTATTCTAACAAGTGGTATACAGTAAAATTTAAGATGTAATATTTTATTTTGCACATTTAAAGGGGCAGTCCAGTTGACTGCCCCTTAACTTATACTATTATAAAATTTATCTTCTTCCGTTGTGTCTGTTGTTGTTTCTTGGGCGTCTTGGTCTTTCGTCCAAATCGTTCTCCGGAGTTAAACCGTCAACTTCAATTAGAACTGCTCTTCTTGAAAGGTTTAGTCTGCCCTTGTCGTCGATTTCTTCAACCTTAACACGGATAACGTCGCCAACATTTACAACATCGGTTACATTTTCTGTCCTCTTAACGTCAAGCTTGCTTACATGGCAAAGTCCCTCCATACCCGGAGCGATTTCGATAAATGCACCAAAGTCCATTATCCTTGTAACCTTACCAACATAGATAGCGCCGATTTCAGGTCCCTTTGCAATCATTTCAATGATTGACAAAGCCTTGTTGCACTTTTCGGTGTCAAGACCGGCAACAAATACATTGCCGATTTCGCCGTCCTCTTCAATGTCAACCTTAACCTCGCATTCAGCCTGAATTTCCTTGATAACCTTACCGCTTTTGCCGATAACCTCGGAAATCTTGTCAGCAGGAATCTGAGTTGTAAACATCTTCGGTGCATATGGGCTAAGCTCTTCTCTCGGCTCTGCAATAGCCTTTAGCATAACCTCGTCAAGGATGTAGTTTCTTGCCTTGTGAGTCTTTTCAAGTGCCTCCTTAACCATTTCAGGTAGCAAGCCGGAGATTTTAAGGTCCATCTGAATAGCTGTGATGCCGTCCTTTGTACCTGCAACCTTAAAGTCCATATCGCCGAAGAAGTCCTCAACGCCCTGAATGTCAACCATTGTCATCCAACGCTCGCCCTCTGTGATAAGACCGCAGGAGATACCTGCAACAGGTGCCTTAATCGGCACACCGGCGTCCATAAGTGCAAGGGTAGAACCGCAGATAGAGCCCTGTGAGGTTGAGCCGTTGGAGGATAGAATTTCGGAAACAAGTCTAATAGCGTATGGGAAGTCCTCAACTGACGGAATAACAGGCTTTAATGCTCTTTCTGCAAGTGCGCCGTGGCCGATTTCTCTTCTTCCCGGACCTCTGCTTGGCTTAGTTTCCCCAACGGAGTAGCTTGGGAAGTTGTAGTGGTGGATATATCTCTTTGTTTCTTCCTCGTCAATGCCGTCAAGGTACTGCTGTTCAGAAACTGAACCAAGTGTTGCAACTGTCAATACCTGAGTTTGTCCTCTTGTGAACATACCTGAGCCGTGAACTCTCGGAAGAACGCCAACCTCGGATGCAAGAGGTCTGATGTCGTCCATACCTCTGCCGTCAACTCTCTTCTGTTCGTCAAGGAGCCATCTTCTTACGATAGTCTTTTGAGTTTTGTACATACATTCGTCAATCTTTGCTTCCTGCTCAGGATAGATTTCGTCAAACTTTGCGTGAACAGCCTCGTAAATAGGAAGTAGTCTTTCGTCACGAACATTTTTGTCGTCTGTATCCATAGCTACCATTACATCTTCCTTAGCAAAGTCAAAGATAGCCTCAAACATTTCGTGGTCAGGGTCGTTTGATGGGTAGGAGAACTTCTCCTTACCGATTTCCTCCTGGATGCCCTTGATAAACTGGATAATTGGCTGGTTTGCCTCGTGACCTGCCATAATAGCCTTGTACATTGTGTCGTCGTCAACACAGTTTGCACCAGCCTCAATCATAGCGATTCTCTCGGAAGTGGAGGCAACAGTTGTAGCCATATCTGAAACAGCTCTCTGCTCAAGGGTTGGGTTGATAACGATTTCGCCGTCAACAAGTCCAACGGAGCAGGATGAAACAGGTCCGTTCCAAGGAACATCGGAAATGGAAATTGCGATGGAAGTACCAATCATTGCTGCAATTTCAGGCTGGCAGTCAGGGTCAACTGACATAACTGTACAAACGATTGAACAGTCGTTTCTCATATCCTTTGGGAACAAAGGACGAATTGGTCTGTCGATAACACGGGATGTAAGGATAGCCTTTTCGGAAGGTCTGCCCTCTCTCTTTAGGTAAGAGCCGGGGATTTTGCCCACGGAATACATTTTTTCCTCGTAATCAACAGAAAGAGGGAAGAAGTCAACGCCCTCTCTTGGCTTTTCTGATGCTGTACAAGCCACGTGTACAACGGTGTCGCCGTACCTTACAAGACAAGCACCGTTTGCAAGCTGAGTCATTTTGCCTGTTTCAACAACCAAAGGTCTGCCGGCAAACTCAGTTTCAAATTTTCTGAACTTATCAAATACCATTGCTTTGTTCATAATATCCTCCTGAATAATAAAATTTTTTATTGTTACAGGATTTTCGTGTTTTAGCAATAAAACCACCACACCCTTAGATGTGTTCGTTTTACCGCTAAAAACTCCTATACTAATACCGAAAATGTAGAATTTTTCGGTGAATATTAGTAGTAGAAAATCCTGTAATGATTAAAAAAGTGTTTGTGTTACGCAAAATCAGGGCAAAGGTTATCCCTTCGCCCTAATAATCGCAAAATATTACTTACGGATACCAAGTCTCTTAATGATTGAACGATATCTTTCAATGTCAACACTTGTAAGATACTTGAGCAGGCTCTTTCTCTGACCGATCATTTTGTAAAGACCACGTCTTGAGTGATGATCCTTTGGATGCTCCTGAAGGTGAGCTGTAAGGTCCTTAATTCTCTTTGTAAGGAGGGCAATCTGTACCTCCGGTGAACCTGTGTCGCCTTCGTGAGTAGCATACTCCTGCATTATAGCTGTCTTTTCTTCTTTAAGCATTTTTATTTCCACCTTTCTTTAATTTTACCAACAAACAAAAGAACAAAAATTCTTAGTAATGTTGGCGTTTGCCCTCACAACAGGTTAAGGAAAAAGGTGTTCCGTTTTGACGGCATACTCCATAATCCGTAGTGGGGCTTAGACCTCAGTATTATAACACAATAAAATAGCTTTGTAAAGAAAATTTACTGATTATTTTAAATTTGCAATAAATTCATCAAGCTCCTTTTGCTTTTCGGGGGACAAAGCCCTTCTTGAAATTAGTATTTGTTGCTCGTCCTTAGAAAGATTGTAAATTGCCTGATTAGTCCTTGAGCTGATAAAGGAATCCTTAACATAATTATCATCAACAGAAGGCAAAAGATCTTCATAGGTTATGTTGAAAATTTGTACCAGCTTGTGCAGAGTTTCAATAGAAGGTTCTGTTTTGCCGGTTTCGTAATATGTGTAGGTTGTTCGGTTTATGTTAAGGGCGTCTGCAACCTGCTGTTGTGTAAGCATACAGTTGGTGCGGTAACGCTTTAGTAACTCACCTAATTTAGTTTTAGATGGCATATAATCATCTCCTATTAAATTCATACAATTATTATATAATTCATATTTTTTCTTGTCTTAATTTCGTGAAATAACTCTACAAAAAATATATGGTTGACAGTTTGTATTTTGTCGTTTATTATATTTATTGTAGTGTTTCACATATTGCAGTAACACATACTGTGTACGAATAATCAATTAATATTTGCTGGTGTAGCTCAGTTGGTAGAGCATCTCACTCGTAATGAGAAGGTCACGTGTTCAAGTCACGCCACCAGCTCCAAAGAAAAATCCCATTAAAAAGTCCTTTTGGAGCTTTTTAATGGGATTTGTTTTTTTCCAATATATAAAAGTCTATCCCTTTATATATTGTGAATATTTTTTCTGTTTATACGGTGTGGGTGAATGATACATAAATGTAACTTGTTATAAATTAATATCTATGATAAAGTAATAGTTGTAAAGGAACGGCGGCGGTTGTTTCAGCCCCTAAGATTGGGGGTGATATGTATGACGGAGTTAGTATTGTTAATCCTTTTATTAATAACACTTTCAGAAGTTATAAAATACATAAAAAAATAACCGCCCTGTATTCGCAGTACAGAGCGGTTAAATAAAAATAATCATCTGTGCGGAACAGCCAAAACCGTTCCTTTACACTATTATATTATCATAACAACAATTTTATGTCAACCTATATAATATCATATAAGTTAGACTAAGGGCATTGTCGTTTGGGCAATGCTTTTTTTATTTGTTTTTATTCCTGACTTTCACCGTTGTCAGCTGTGAGGGTTGCGGTGACGGTGATTGTCTGACCCTTTGAGGAGTCCTTACTGTCAGGTCTGTAAAGGGTGATTTTTACCTTGTCACCCGGCTTATGCTTTTCAAGTAAGGAATAAATTTGGCTGAAGTTTGTAATAACTGTACCGTCAAATTCTGTTATGATGTCCCCTTCCTTAGCGTCTGTATTTGCAAGACTTCCGTCCTCTGATATTTCTGCAATTACAATGCCCTGTGGAACTTCGTACATAGTTGAGGTGTAGCTGTTTATCGGAAAGCCTGTAATGCCGATTCTCACACGGTTTCCAACATAACCCTTTTGAATTATGTCGTCTGTTATTTCCTTGATTGTTTCACTTGGAATTGCAAAACCCATACCCTCGTAAACAGATGAGCTTATTTTTGCAGTGGTGATGCCCACCACTTGACCGTAAAGGTTGCACATCGGACCACCGCTGTTGCCTGGGTTTACTGCGGCATCGGTTTGAATGTAGGTTACAGAGCCGTCGTCAATACTTCTGTCTTTGGCTGAAACAATGCCCTTTGTAAGGCTGTTTTGGAAGTTAACACCGCCGGGGTTACCAACGGCGATTATGTCGTCGCCAACCTTTAAGTCAGTGCTTTTTCCAAATGTGACAGGGGTGAGGTTTTTTGCTGAAATCTTAAGAACAGCAAGGTCTGTGCGTGTGTCATAGCCTACAACATATGCGTTGTACTTTTTACCCTTGTTATCCTTTATCTGATAATAATACTTGCTCTTTGAGTCACCGATAACATGGCTGTTGGTTACAATGTATCCGTCACCTGTGATGATAATTCCTGTTCCCTGGCCGTCAGCAAGTTTCTCGTCCTTTACCTCGTCAATAAAGCACAGCACAGCGACGGTAGAGTTTGCAACCTTGTTGTAGGCAGACTGTGCAGAGGGATTTTTTTCCTTGGTATTAACACCCTGCAAGGAAATGCCCTTGTAGTTTTTGTTTGTGTAGTCCTGACCGCTTTGGTTATTGGTAGCTTTGGAGGTTGCACTCTTTTTCTGCTGAACAAAAGAATTAAAGTCGTTTGGGTATGTTTCCATTGTGTTTGGAACAGTTTCATCAGGAAAAAGCTGTTCAAAAGGATTTGATGAGTTTTGTGAGTCACCGTTTAACTCGAAAACAAAAAATACACACACAAGCACCATAACAGTCGCAACAACTGAGATAAATACCGCAAGGGCAGTGTGGGATTTTTTCTCTTTTTGAGGAACATTGAACTTGCCTATTGTTTCCCCTTGGTTCGGTTGATTTGAAGAATCATTTCCCTCAAAGTATTGAGGGTTATCCTTGTTTGTGGTGAGAATGTCAATAGTTATGTCAGAGTCCTCTTTTTCCGCTACACTTTCCTTGTGCCTAAAGCTGTTGGGAACTGAGGCTTTGTCAGGAGTGTTTTCGCCGTAAAACTGAGGATGCTCTCCGCCTTTTCCCAAGGAAAAGTTGGGCATATCCTTTACCGGCTCCGGAGAACGGTCACTGCAAAACCTGTTCATTGCCCCGCTAAAGCCTCCGTCACGCCTGTTCTGTTTAAGCTCAGGAAGTGGCTTTGGCAGGGGAGCCGGCTTTGGGTTATTAAGTTCAAGGTTGTTATTTTCTTCCATATTAATTCTCTTATCTCCCTATTTTTCGGGAATCCATGCTGAAAAACAGGTTTCCCTGTCAACATCACTGGTGACAACAATTTCGCCACCGTGTAATGTTATGATTGTTTTTACTATATATAGACCAAGTCCCATAGATTTTTTGTCCTCACTTCGGGATTTGTCGGTCTTGTAGAATTTGTCAAAGATAAAGGGCAAATCGTCTTTTGCAATACCCTTGCCTGTGTTTTTGATGCTAAAGTAAAATCTGTTGTCCCTTACCTCAAATTTGAATGTGATGACGCCGTTTTGAGGTGTAAATTTTGTGGCGTTTTCAAACAGGTTGTAAAGCACCTGATGTAGCAAGGTTTGGTCGCCATGCACCTGTATTCCGTCAGCAGTTTCCAGTCCTTCTATTGCAATATCCTTATCAATGAGCCTGTCCTCAAAGGTTGTAAGAATGTTTACAATAGTTTCGGCAAGCATAAAGTCGGTTTTGTAAAGCTGGGTTTTTCCGCTGTCTATCCTTGCAAGGCTAAGCATAGAGGCAACCAGCCTTGAAAGTCGGGAGATTTCCTCCGATACAATTTCAAGGTAGTGATTTTGCTTTGCAGGAGGTATAGTACCGTCCAAAATTCCGTCAATAAAGCCGGAAATTGTGGTCATTGGAGTTTTTAGCTCGTGGCTTATGTTTGCAATAAAGTCACGCCTTACACATTCCTCTTTTTCAAGGGCATCCGCCATATCGTTAAAGGATTTTGTAAGCTGTGCAATTTCGTCGTTGCCCTTTACAGGAAGTCTGCCTGTAAAGTCGCCCTTTGCAAATTTTCCGGCCTGAAGGCTCATCTGCTTTAGGGGATAGGTCTGGCTGTATGAGAACAGTCCGGCAAGTACCACAGACACTATGAGGGAAGCAACCATAGCGTAAAGGAGAATTTCCGCAACCTGGAGTGGCAGGTCGTTGCTCATGGCATTGGATGAGCAGACAAACACATATCCGGCTGTGGTGGTTGTAAGACCAACCGCCACCCTAAGGGGAGCTGCCACGCAAATTTCGGTGTCATTATAAAAATGTCCTGTGTAGCTCTCTTCTTTATATTTGTCGTTCTTTATTAGGGGAGCCATAGCATCGTTTGAGATTTGATAACCTCTCTTAAGTACATCGTCACGGCGGGTGGTTTTGTACACAACACCGTCGGAGTCTGTGACAATGATGTCATAGTTATAGCTACTGCTAAGCTCGATTACCTGATCCCATGTTGACCTTTCGCTAATCCACAGATTACCGTTGGAGGTTTCCATACAGCTTGAAACAAGTTCACTGATGTTTTCTATGCTGTCCTCAACACGGTTTTTCTCTCTTGTTGACCAGTATTGGGTAACAAATGCCATTAAAAAGGCACCGAGAATAATAAAGGCAACAAGTATTATCCCGGTTGTAATAAAAAGGTACTTTTTAAACAGAGATAATTTCATATTAACTTCTCACATCAAATTTGTATCCAATGCCCCAAACGGTTTTTAGTCCCCACTGGTCAGATACACCGTTGATTTTTTCTCTTAGTCTTTTAATATGTACATCAACTGTTCTGCTGTCACCGTAGTAATCAAAGCCCCAAACCTTGTCAAGGAGCTGGTCACGGGTGAACACCTTGTTTGGATTGCTTGCAAGGTAGTAGAGAAGCTCCATTTCCTTTGGAGGAGCGTCAACAAGATTTCCGTTGATACGAAGCTCGTAGTTTGTCAGGTTTATGGAAAGCTTGTCCCAGTTGATTTCCTTTTGCTTTTCGCTTTTTGCTGGAGGAGAAGTACGCCTTAGCACAGCGTGAATTCTTGCAATAACCTCTTTTGCCTCAAAGGGCTTTATGATGTAGTCGTCTGCTCCCAACTCCAAGCCTAAAATTTTGTCAAAAAGCTCACCCTTGGCGGTAAGCATAATGATTGGTCGGTTGCTGTTTTTGCGGATTTCCTTACAAACCTGCCAACCGTCCAGCTTTGGTAACATAATATCAAGGAGAACCAAATCCGGCTGTTCCTGATTAAATAGCTCAACAGCCTGCTCTCCGTCGTTGGCTATAACAACAGAGTAATCCTCCCTTTCAATGTAGAGTCTTAAAAGTTCGCAAATGTTGATGTCGTCATCTACGATAAGTATTTTTCCGGCACTCATTTTTCCACCTTCTTGTTTTAATTTTTAAAATCCTAAATTCGAATACTAATACCTGATAGAAAGTAGACCGCAAAGATTGTCTTCTTTTTATTAGGTATTAGTATAAAGGATAAACTACCCCTTATAACTACATTATAATACATTTTCACAGAAATACAACGAAAAATTTATGAAAATAAGAAAAACAAAAAATGAACGGGACTATGAATTTTTATGCCATAGTCCCTTAATGCACAGTTATTACACTCGTTATATTTTGGTAAGCTAATTTCATATGACAGAAGTAGGCATTTTAGGTTACAGCCAGCCTCCACCAGAGGGGGGAGGGGGACCGCTTGCGGTGGAAGGAGGGAAAAAGTGTTCTCTTTATCTCTCTTTGTCTTTAGAGGATAGTTTGGTTTACTGTTCTGACTCAAACTTTGTTATCTAAAGACAAAGAAAGATATATTGACTACTTTTTCGCTCCCTCAG
>JBJEOZ010000080.1:0-1794 GCA_051880975.1 Ruminococcus sp. | reverse complement strand
TGAAAGCAACGGCGATAATATACCGCCTTGCGGCGTACCCTTTGTCGGATAAACTATATCACCATTTGGCATAACTATCGGAGCTTTTAACATCTCCCTGATAATACTTAGTAATTTTTTATCCCTAATTCCTAAATGCCACATCTGCTGTATCAACTTTGTATGGTTGACATTATCGAAAAACCCCTTGATGTCAACATCAACAACAAAATGTAAATTTTGCAGTTGTATCATTTTGTAGCATTGTGCTATTGCTTGTTCCGCTGACCTGTTTGGTCTAAAGCCGTTACTGCGTTCAAAGAATTTTGCTTCACATATCGGCTCTAACACTTGTAAAATACATTGTTGTACCAATCGGTCAATAATAGTTGGTATTCCAAGCGGACGCATTTTTCCGTTAGGTTTAGGGATTTCTACACGCCTTACAGGTTTTGGTTTATACCACATAAGTTTTCGTTGCACTGCTTTTATATAACTTTCGACAGACATTTTTTCAATATCTTTGATAGTTAATTTATCAGTTCCCGCAGTATTACTGCCACCATTCTTTTTGATGTTTCGATATGCAAGACGGATATTTTCTTCACAAGATATTATTTCTAATAATTTTGTAAATATTTTTCCTTCTTGACTGTCCGAATACAATTTATCAAAGATTGGCTGTAAATCATAGTATTCACTATGTCTTAGTTTCTTTTGCTTTGTCATAGGCAACACCCCTCTCGGACTGTTTTTCTTTGTCTTACTCGAAGCTATGAATTTTCGTTACCTATAACTATATTTCATAATGACTTGTGGCTGTTGCTCCATCTCCATTACAGAGGTTTCATAGCTCGTGCCACTACTTTCACAGCAATTTAAGACGCTTATTGTTCTTCGTCATCACCACTAATTCAATTAGCGTTATGCTGCTTCCTACGTTCCGATAATTCTATCTGTGCATATATACTTAGGTGCTTGCTCTGAGCCTGTCGGCTTGGATAGCGCCTGTAACGCTATAAGGTTTTTCATAACTGCCATTTTTACTAAACCTCACCGACTGTCGTTTTTCAGACAATCGCACATTTCTATGCGAGCCTCGGTTTAGACCCGTACATTCGCAAGTTCGTCAGATATTTCTATCATTCTCACCATATATATTTTATAGACCCCCGGCATATAGGCTACATTGTCCGCCTCCGGACAACTTTCGTTTGAAATTATATTTCAATTACGGTAGCTCTCTGCCGACTTCACCGAACTTCTGAACATCTGCCTTTTGAGCAGAGCCAGTCGGAGTATCAGGGTAGGCATTTCAGGGCGTTACCCCGTCATTCTACCTATCGAATTATCAGTTCTCCAAGTTACATTATTTTTATCCTCCTTTTCTTATTTAACTTGTGCCTAACCTTTTCAGTTAGGAACGTATCATACGACAATCAAGGTCATGCGAGGCATAGAGCAGAGTTTGCACATTCGTTCCAGCACCCATTTTCGAGGTGGAGCCGAGAAGTATCCGAACATCCCCCTTGCGTACCTTTGAAAACAAGTCCTTTTTCTTAACCTCTGTATCTGCATTATGAATAAAGGCTATTTCATTTTCGGGTATGCCTTTTTCAAGCAGTTTATCCCGTATGCTGTTATATACCGAGAATGTACCGTCTGATTTCGGAGTAGACAAGTCGCAGAAAACTAACTGCGTACCGTGAATATCCGTTGTATCTTTCCATATATCAAACACCCTGTCGGCACACACAGAAACCTTTGATGCTTCATCATCGGGAAGCATAGGATTTATCATTCTTTGGTCAAGTG